>DAIDAH010000012.1 GCA_027310735.1 Methylotenera sp.
ATTGTCATTAGGTATTGAAACATTGGGTGGCGTGATGACTAAACTCATCAAGAAAAACACCACGATTCCTACCAAGGCATCACAAGTGTTCTCAACCGCTGACGACAACCAAAACGCAGTAACAATTCAAGTGTTGCAAGGTGAGCGTGAAATGGCATCAGCCAACAAATCACTCGGCCAATTCAACTTGAGCGACATTCCACCAGCACCACGTGGCATGCCACAAATTGAAGTGACATTTGATATTGATGCTAACGGTATCTTGCACGTGTCTGCAAAAGACAAAGCGACTGGTAAAGAAAACAAAATCACTGTTAAAGCTAACAGCGGTTTGTCAGAAGCTGAAATCCAACAAATGGAAGAAGACGCAATCAAGTACGCTGACGAAGATCGCAAATTGCGTGAACTTGTAGATGCTCGCAATGCGGCAGACGGCATGGTGCACTCAGTGAAAAAATCACTGACAGAGCACGGTGACAAATTAGACGCTGCTGAAAAAGAAGCGATTGAAGCTGCACTTAAAGACGTTGAAGAAGCGATGAAAGCGGATGACAAAGACGCGATTGAAGCTAAAACAGCGGCACTGACTACCGCTTCACAAAAGCTAGGTGAGAAAGTCTATGCTGAGCAACAAGCACAGCAAAACACTGAAAGCGCAGCTGGCGCTCAACCACAAGGCGAAAAAACTGTAGATGGCGATGTTGTAGACGCTGAGTTTGAGGAAGTGAAAAAAGACTAAATCCAGTCATAAGTGATTCGTTATGAGTCGTTAGCATCACACAATGATGCTAACGATTTTTCACGATTGACTTGCACACTAACTACTACAGGCTAACAACTGATTTATGGCTACTAAAAGAGATTTTTACGAAATACTAGGCGTGAATAAAGACGCCACGGAAGAAGAGATAAAAAAATCCTATCGCAAACTAGCGATGAAGTATCACCCTGACCGTAATCCAGACAACCCGAAAGCAGAAGAACAATTCAAAGAGGCGAAAGAAGCCTACGAGATGTTATCTGACGCGCAAAAACGTGCAGCTTACGACCAATATGGTCATGCTGGTGTTGATCCATCTATGGGTGGCGGCGGTGGCGGTGGTTTCGGCGGCGCGGGATTTGGTGACGCCTTTGGCGACATCTTCGGTGATATTTTTGGCGGCGGCGCGCGTGGTCAACGTAGCAATGTGTATCGCGGTGCAGACTTGCGCTACAACATGGAAATTTCGCTAGAAGACGCTGCAAAAGGCACTGAAACCAAAATTCGCATTCCAGTGCAATCTACCTGCGAAACCTGTAAAGGTTCTGGCGCTAGGCCTGGCACACAACCTGTCACCTGTACCACTTGTGGCGGCCACGGCCAAGTACGCATGCAGCAAGGCTTTTTCTCTGTACAACAAACGTGCCCGAAATGTCATGGCGGCGGCAAAATGGTCAAAGACCCTTGCCCAACATGTAGCGGTGCAGGTCGCGTTAAACAAAACAAAACACTGTCAGTCAAGATTCCAGCCGGTGTAGATGAAGGCGACAGAATTCGCCTAAGCGGTGAAGGCGAAGCTGGCGTCAATGGCGGCCCAACGGGTGACTTATACGTAGTGGTGCATTTAAAAGCCCACGAAATATTCGAGCGCGAAGGCGGCAATTTACACTGTGAAATGCCAATCAGCTTCACCACTGCGGCGCTGGGTGGCGAAATTGAAGTGCCGACACTAGATGGTTCTGCAAAAATGAAAATTCCAGCAGAAACACAAACTGGCGGTGTATTCAGATTACGCGGCAAAGGCATCAAACCACTACGCTCTTCTGACTACGGCGACTTAATGGTACACGTTGTGGTTGAAACACCAGTCAAACTGACCACTCGCCAAAAAGAACTACTACGTGAATTCGACGAAAGCACCCAAGCGGACTCAGGCAAGCACAGCCCAAAAAGCAAAAGCTGGCTTGATAAAGCAAAAGGTTTTTTTGAATAATTGATACGTTGTAATTGACGTGCTGTTAAAATCAAAAAGGACTCAATAACGAGTCCTTTTTTTATGCTTATATATTTGTCATTAATTTCTAATGGTATCTGAGAATCATAATTGATTTAACTAAAACCCACTGAATTAGAATCTATTCAACTAAGTTTAGTTTCATTTTAGACTGTCTGCTTTGTGGCAACTAAATCCACAAAGCAGACCTTCAAATAAACGGTTACCCTGCTAAAAAAACGATCAATATCGATCTTATACTAATTTAAAACACTTTGAATTTTATAGTCACTTGCGTCCATACCTTCTATTTATTATTATACAGACGCACGCATCCGCTTAATAACTGTTAGAAGTCGAAACCTATGGAATGGCCTCAAATAACATCTGCTGTCCTTGCTGGTGGCCTCGTTGGCCAGATCGTCACGCTTATCTGGAGTAATCGCGCAAAATCGTAGCAAGACCTCGACAACTGGCTTCGAACTGAACGATACAAAGCCTTTGTTGAGTTGTTAGCTCTTGTGTCAGCATCAGCACCTCGCGACGACTATGACCGCTGGCCTACTGACATTCGTAACGCCTGCCAGAAAGTCCATATGCTTTGCCCCGGAGGTATAGCACCGCAGAATTTGACGGACTCAATGGAAAAACTATTTCAGCTAGCCCGAAAGAAAAAACATGACAAGGTTCAAGACCATGATGCGTGGACAAATGCAATCCGCGAAGAAGCGCGAGTGTTACGAGTTGAGCTTTCCAAACGCTTGCATTCAACTTAGCAATGAAAACGACTTCTAATCCAGCAGTCGATAGGGTCTGCGCAAAAGCTCGCAGACCATCACTTTTACGTTAGGCCTTTAATATGAAATCGCATTGTTAGAGCCCACAGGTTTTTTATGAGCATACAAAAAATTGGCGTTCGCTATGAACGATTACTTATTCTCGCGGCCCCGATTTCCTTCGCTTGTATATTGGTAGCATTCATAGCAGTGGCCTCAGAGGCCGTTACTGATAAGAAAAACGCCGATTGTTATGATAGTGCCGCGCTTCTTGTAGAGAAAAATGTGTACGATCTCGAAGCGAAATGGAAATTGCGAGAGAGAATTGGCAAAATTGAATTTGCTAATGAATATGTGAGCGCCTTGGCACATTACATGATTTATGGGCTTGGATCACGCTGCAAATACGAAATTGGTACTCAGGATACGAATAAGGCGATCTCTCCAAGAGAATTTGCGGAAAAGCTTAAATTAGAAGCAAGGAAAATTCGGGAAGAAAGTGCAAAGAAACCCGTTCGTTCCTACGGTATCGAGATGCCAGAAAAAGTTAAAATAGAATTTTTCGGCATCGGAATCACTATCAAAATTCTCACGCTTGCTCAAGTCTTACAACTTACGCTTGCACCTATACTAATCCTCTGGCTTGGAAGCTTATTTAATACGCGATATCGCGAAACAATTTTGATTGAAAGCGCCACGTCGATTTCTGAACTGTACCCACACTGTATTAACCTTTACTTGAATGGAAAAACTCCTGAATTGCGAAAAAGAAGCAGGTCTGGATATTACTTAAAAGTTGCACTCCCGTACATGCCTACTGTTTTCCGGATCCTTCTACTGTCTATTTTTGTAGTGCCCCCAACAATCCTCTATTGTGCAGGCCTCTTCTATTTGGGCTCAGAACAATATATTACTCTCTCAATTGCGGCTGGATTCTTAGTCGTGTGTTTTGCATTTGTAAATTTGGTTTCAGAGATGAATCCATGGCATTCCGGTAAAACGTTCCCTGGTCCAAAATATCTCGATAAGCGATAAAGCAATTGTTATTGCCTACATCCCACTGTATAAGGAGTTGGATGATGTCTAGCCACTAGCGCAGGCTATTTTGAATAGCGATTAGCTCCTCGCTTGCCTCACTAAAATCCTCATAGCTTTTGCCCGCCGCTCTGGCATACCAATACTTGCTATTCCATTCATCGCCTTCAATCTTGTGTAATACCGCGTGTAGCCAATTGGCTGTGGTGTCACTGTATTTTTGCGCGATATTATGCGCAGCATGCCAATCGCCATTGAGTGCCGCCTGTGTTGCCAGTAACAAATCAGCTTGATGCATTTTCAGCGTCAAAATATTGGAGTTTTTTATGCCTAGGCAAGCTTTTCAATTGCGCCTCGGCAACGCTGGCGCTAGATCTATCTGGGTAGGGCTTTGTGGCGAGGATTTGGGTTGGCGGGTTAGCGCGAGTGTAGCGCGCACCCTTACCCGCTAAATGTGCTGAAAAACGCGCTTCCAAGTTATTGGTGATGCCTGCGTAATAGGCTCCATTGTTACATTCCAGTAAGTACAGCACCCAGTCAGGCTTTAATGCGACTGTGGTTTCAAGTGAATCAGGCATGCTATTTAACCTCTGCCTTAATCTCTGTGCGACTAAAACGTACCTGCTTGAATAAACTCTACCTTGTAGCCATCTGGGTCTTCCACAAATGCGATGACAGTCGTGCCGTGCATCATCGGCCCTGCTTCACGCACCACCTTGCCACCCGCATTGCGTACATCATCACAAGCCTTATAAGCATCATCCACTTCAATTGCAATGTGGCCGTAGGCCTTGCCCATGTCGTAGCTATCCACACCATAGTTGTAAGTAAGCTCTAACACTGTATTCTCACTTTCAGCACCATAGCCAACAAAAGCCAAGGTGAACTTACCTTCAGGGAAGTCCATCTGGCGTAGCACTTTCATCCCTAAAACTTCAGTATAAAACTTGATAGAGCGCTCCATGTTACCAACACGAAGCATGGTATGTAGCATACGCATATTAATAATCCTTGCCGCTTATTTGGCAGCTGTTAATTGGTAGTATTTAGCGAGCAGTTGCTCTTTAGTTTCAACCATATCAGGGTTGAATGGAATGCAATCAATCGGACATACGCTCTGGCACTGCGGTTCGTCATAATGCCCTACACATTCCGTGCATAAATTTGGGTCAATCTCATAAATACTCTCTCCCTGATGAATTGCGCCATTTGGACACTCTGGTTCGCAAACATCACAGTTGATGCATTCATCGGTAATCATTAAAGCCATTTACTCTTTTACTCCATCTCAACACATAAGGGACTTATCAATACCATACCCCAAAATCCTTAACTTGCTATGACTCAATTCACTGCCCATCAGACCGCTAGCGTGTACAGCCGTTCTTATTTAACTCAATTTCCCTAACTTCTGCAAAATCGCATCCTTCACCGTCGGCGACACAAACGCCTGCACATCTCCACCCAACGTTGCAACCTCGCGCACGAGGCTAGATGAAATAAACATAAACTGTTCAGAAGGCGTTAGAAACAACGTTTCGAACTCTGGATAAAGCTTACGATTCATGCCTGCCAATTGAAATTCATATTCAAAATCTGAGGTGGCACGTAAACCGCGAATCACCATATGCGCATCTTGCGCCTGCACAAACTGCATCAACAAACCTGAGAAACCTAGCACCTGAACATTCGGTAGATTACTGAACACCGCTTGCGTCATACTTACACGCTCATCCAAGCTAAACATAGTTTTTTTGCTTGAACTGCCAGCCACAGCAACAATCACCTCTGGAAATAAATTAGCCGCGCGGCGCACTAAATCTTCATGCCCTAATGTCACTGGGTCAAAAGTACCTGGGTAAACGACTTTAAGTTTCTTCTCTGTAGCGTTGGTATTAGACATTTTTTGATTTTAGCAGATGATAAAAAACATTGCCCGCCTTGCTTTGCTTAATAAGCTGCCAGTCGTGCATTAATTCTGGCATCGTCTCCAGCCCATACTCAGCCTCAGCATATACCCAGCCTTCTTGGTGGAGGTGTGTTGCCAATTGCGGCAACACTTTAGGTAGCCATTGCTGGTGGTAAGGTGGGTCTAAAAAAATAAGATGAAACTTTTGCGGATTGCTGCTTTGCATGTTTGCACTTAAAAACTGCAAGGCATCTTGATGCACAATATGCGCATGCTCGGCTTTCAATAGCGATTTATTCTCCAACAAAGCCTTGTAGGCTGGCGCAGCTTTCTCTACCAACGTTGCTGAAACTGCGCCGCGGGATAATGCTTCAAAACCCATCACTCCCGTGCCTGCAAATAAATCCAGACAATTCATGCCGGTTAAATCTTGCCCTAACCAGTTAAATACGGTTTGTCGCACACGTTCAGGAGTTGGACGCAAACCTGTCGCATCCGGGAACTTAAGTAAGCGACTTCGCCAGTCTCCGGCATTAATGCGCACCGTATTTAATTTTTTTTCAGCCATTTGTATGCAGATTTTATAATCTTCAATAAAACCGCATTTTACTACCAATTCCTCTTACAGCTAATTTCAAGTGTCCTTCAAACACTATTTAGCGTCAGGGTCTCCAACCACGATGGTCACAAAATCATCCGGCTTGATACGACGTTTAAAGGCATCTTTAATTTGTGCTGTAGTCACTTTAGCCACGTTATTATTATATTCATCCAAATAATTAAGCGGTAGTTTATAAAAACCTATCATGGCAAGGTAATCCAAGATTTTACTGTTGCTATCGATACGCATCGGAAAGCCACCAATAATGTTCGCTTTTGCCGCTTTTAATTCAGCATCAGTAACACCATTCTCAATAAACTTATTCACTGTTTCGCGTACCAGCTTAAGCGCTTCATCCGCTTGCTCTTTTTTGGTTTGCAATCCAATTTGGAAAGGCCCTAATTCAGCCATCGGCATAAAATAGCTATATACGCTATAGACTAGCCCCCGCTTTTCACGCACCTCTTCTGTTAAGCGCGACACAAATCCACCGCCACCTAGAATATAGTTACCTACATACAACGGGAACAAATCAAGATCGCCGCGTTTGATACCGGTATAGCCTACCAAAATATGTGATTGTGAAGCCGGATGAGCGATGCGTTGCTCAATCGCTTTAGTAGGTGGATCAACGGCTGGAATCGCTGCTGGCTCAGCACTTTTTGGCATACCACTCGCAATATTTTCAGCGATCTTATTCGCTTGCTCATGCGTCAAGTCGCCTATCATGGCAATCACAGCACCTTTTGCGCCATAAAACTTATTATAAAAACCCTGCAAATCCTCTCTCTTGATACTACTTACAGACGCTACCTCACCATTTTCATCTAGACTATAAGGATGTTTACCATACAGCGCAGCCATAAAGGCTTTGCTTGCAATGCTTTCTGGCTGTGTTGCCGCTTCTTGCAGACTAGAAACGATGCGCGCTTTCTCACGATTGAGCACAGCCTCAGGAAAATCAGGCTGCTGTAAGATTTTGGTAAACACATCCAGCGCTTGTGTCTGTTCACGCGCACTGCTTAAGGTACGCAGTTTTAACACAGCTCGGTCAGCATCAAAATCCCCACTTAAAATAGCACCGACATCGGCCATTTTGTTAGCGATGGTTTCATCGGTCATACCGGCTGCACCTAGCGTCATCATGTATTTAGTAATTCCTGCCAAACCTGACTTTTCAACACTGTCACGTGCACTACCTGCTGAAAAATTCACGCTCACATCCACAATTGGCAAATCATGATTCTCAACAAAATAGACTTCAGCGCCCTGTGAAGTCTGCCACTGCTGAATTTTAACGCCGGCTTGAGCGGTAATACTGAACATCAAAATAACTAAATTAAGCGCTACTATTTTTTTTATATGCTTCAAATTCATGACTGATTTACCTTAAAAACAAGCTAAAAAATAATCTTAAACTTCTAAATCCGTAATACATATTCAGGAAAAATTAGGTAAGAACGACTAATGAATATGTGGCTTGCCCTGCGGCTTAGCATTTGGATCAAGCGGCTGCGGATCTAGGGTTGCAACCGTCAGATTGTCCTGCAGCAAATACTTTTTAGCTACGGCCTGCACCTGTTCTGGAGTCACGGCACGCAGCTTGTCAGGATATTCATCTAAAACGCGCCATGAAAAACCAATCGTTTCAATCGTCCCTAACTGCATTGCCTGATAAAACATGGAATCACGTTTATAGACATCAGCTGCAATCACACCCGCTTTCACACGGTCTAACTCCTCAGATGTCACACCAGACTTCTTGATATCTTCGATCTGTTGCAACAATGCGGTTTCTAGTTCTGCAACTGTTTTACCTGCACTAGGCGTACCATCTAACTCAAACAAACTAAGATGACCTCGCGACAAAATGTCATAGCCAGCGCTGGCATCAATCGCTAATTGTGATTCACGTACCAGCTTCTGATTCAGACGCGCCGCTGGATTGCCACTGAGCACCCCTGCCAATACCTCCAAGGCATACGGCTCCCAGTCTTTATCAGGATCAACCAATGCAGGCACATGATAGCCCATCAACAAATAAGGTAATTTAGCCGGGGCTTTTACTACCACCGTGCGTTCACCTATCTGCGCTGGTTCTACCTGAGGTTTACGTGCTGGCAACACTTTGGCTTCAAGCTTGCCAAAGTACTGCTGCGCCAATGCATACACTTCTTTTGCATTCACATCACCCACCACCACCACTGTGGCATTATTGGGCGCATACCAAGTGTGATACCACTCTTGAGCATCTTTATAAGTCATATTCTCAAGGTCATTCATAAAACCAATCACAGGCCTTGCATAAGGATGTGCAACATAAGCTGCCGCCTGAAACGCCTCATTCACTTTGGCCTGCGGCTTATCATCTGTACGCCAGCGGCGCTCTTCCATCACCACTTTAATTTCTTTATCAAACTCTTCTTTAGTCAGTTGCAGATTCGCCATACGGTCAGCCTCTAACTTAAAAGCTAAAGGCAAGTGAGATTTCTCGAGCTGCTGAAAGTAACAAGTGTAGTCTGCGCCAGTAAATGCATTTTCTTTACCTCCAGCTGCAGCAATCAATCTTGAAAACTGGCCAGCCTTGACTAGCTTAGTACCCTTAAACATCATATGTTCAAGTACGTGTGCAACACCGGTTTTACCGTTTACTTCATCAATACTACCAGCGCGATACCACACCTGCGACACCACCACTGGGGAACGATGATCCTCCTGTACAACCAGTTTCAAGCCATTATCCAACTTAAATTCCTGTACAGAGCCCTCAGCAAATACTGCTATCGGCATTAACAACACAAACATCAACAGACACTTGATACGCACCTTATTATTCTCCTTATTTCTACAATTACTGCCTGAGCACTCAACAGTCAATTCTGACAAGGATACCACTTTATTAGTTCATCACAGGAGCAGCCCGTTACCACGCCTGCATTTGGTTTTAGCAATAGACAATACCGGCTTAAGGTCATTAAGATTCGCTCGGTATAGCTTAGGCCGGCAACTTTAATTTAAGTTATAATTCACCCACTTAGCCGCGCACAAAATGTACGCGGCTTCTTTCATTTATAGCTGAAACCATCACACTATGTTAATTGACTGGAACAACTTCACTCCTTGGTCTGCGCTGGCTGGCGGGGCACTGATAGGTGTGGCCACCGCTTTATTCATCCTTCTTAATGGACGCATTGCCGGCATTACAGGCATTATCGGCGGGCTATTTACATCACGCATCCATGATGCTGGCTGGCGGCTGGCATTTATTATTGGACTGATTGCCGCGCCTGCAATATGGCAACTATTTAACCAACTCCCAACCGTTCAAATTGATGCCAGCAACAGCCTGCTCGTTATCGCAGGCTTAATCGTTGGCATTAGTACCCGCTATGGTTCTGGTTGTACTAGTGGCCATGGGGTGTGCGGCATTTCACGCTTATCACCTCGTTCTATTGTTGCCACGCTAGCATTTATGGGCACAGGCTTCCTGACAGTATTTGTTGTGCGTCACTTACTAGGAGCATAATCAAATGAGTACACAAATGAGAAAACACTTAGGCAGCATCACCGCACTGGCATTCGCATTACTTTCAGGACTTACTTTTGGCCTTGGGCTAATTTTGGCTGGTATGGCTAACCCAGCCAAGGTACTGGCTTTTCTTGATCTTGCAGGACTATGGGATCCATCGTTAGCGCTTGTGATGGGTGGTGCGATTGCCGTCGGCCTAGTCGCGTTCAGCATTGCCAGAAAACGTAGCCTGAGTTTTCTAGGCTTACCTATCAGCCTACCGACCTCGCGTATCATTGATAATCGCTTAGTGCTAGGTAGCCTTGCGTTTGGTATCGGCTGGGGCTTGGTCGGCATTTGCCCTGCCCCTGCTTTTGTCTTACTTGGCACAGGTAGCATTAAAGGTATTATTTTTGTGATTGCCATGCTGCTCGGCATGGGTATTTTCGAGCTGTTGGAAAAATATCGTAAATAATAAGTTGAACAAGTCACGGCTTTGTAAGCTTACGCATGAACTTCATAGCCTGACCTGCAATTTAAGATAAAATGTCATACACACAAACGGTCATCTATCTAAAGTACACCCATGTTCGATTTTTTCAAAAAAGACAAAACACCAATCCCTGCCCCTGAAGCCTCCGTTAGCTGGGGTGAGCGCCTAAAACAAGGTCTATCCAAAACACGCAAACAATTCGGCAATCAATTAGCAGGTCTGTTTGGCGGTGGCAAAATTGATGCTGAGGTTTATGAAGAACTTGAGACGATTTTACTCACTTCTGATGTCGGCATTAATGCCACGCAGAACTTACTGGCTGACCTGAAAAATCGGGTTAAAAGACAAAGTCTGGATGATACGGTGCAACTTAAAGCTGCACTGAAAGAGTCATTATCAGAACTACTCACTCCACTGCAAAAACCGTTAAATACTAGCACCCACAAGCCTTTTGTCATTATGCTGGCTGGCGTCAATGGTGCAGGTAAAACAACTACTATTGGCAAGCTTGCCTATGCGTTTCAAGCAGAAGGAAAATCTGTATTGATTGCCGCAGGTGATACATTCAGAGCGGCCGCGCGCGAACAATTACAAGTGTGGGGCGAACGCAACAATGTACATGTGGTTGCTCAGACTAGCGGTGATGCCGCCGCAGTAATGTTTGATGCTATCAACTCGGCACGCGCCAAGAATATTGATATTGTATTGGCCGATACCGCAGGCAGATTACCAACACAAATGCACTTGATGGATGAAATCGCAAAAGTAAAACGCGTCATGAACAAAGCCTTACCGGATGCGCCGCATGAAGTGTTGCTGGTACTGGATGCCAACACTGGCCAAAATGCAGTCACACAGGTAAAAACATTTGATGATGCTTTAGGCGTAACAGGTCTAGTGCTAAGTAAGCTGGATGGCACAGCAAAAGGCGGTGTCATTGCGGCCATTGCTGAAGCGCGCCCTATTCCGATTCGCTACATTGGCATCGGTGAAGCCATTGACGACTTACGGCCTTTTAACGCACATGAATTTATTGATGCAATGATTGATTAGCAAGCTGATTTCATCCGCACAAATAGCGATACAATACTCATCATGATTCAATTTGACCAAGTCACTAAGCGCTACCCTGGTAGCGACGATGCATTAAAAAACGTCAGCTTAAGTATTGATGCTGGCGAACTAGTATTTGTGACAGGACATTCCGGCGCAGGCAAAAGTACACTTCTTAAGCTGATTGCAGCGATTGAACTGCCAACGAGTGGTACAGTGCTGATCGCTAATCAAAACGTCAGCAAACTCAAAGCTTCAGCAATTCCGTTTATGCGCCGTAAGTTCGGACTTATCTTTCAAGATCATAAATTGCTATATGACCGCAACTGCTTCGAGAATGTGATCCTTCCACTACACATTAATGGCATTTTTGGACAAGAGGCGGCAAAACGTGTACGCGCGGCCTTGGATAAAGTAGGGTTATTGCATAAAGAAAAAGCTATGCCGATTACGCTTTCCGGTGGCGAGCAGCAACGGCTGGCAATTGCCCGTGCCGTGGTCAGTCGTCCAGCCATTCTAGTTGCAGATGAGCCAACGGGTAATTTAGATACGAGTTATGCCGCAGATATTATGGCCATATTTCATGCATTCCATCAGGTAGGCGTTACAGCGATCATTGCCACCCATGATACGCTAGGCATGAATGCCACACAGAACCGAGTATTGCACTTTAGCCACGGAAAACTTGGTCAGAATACTTTTAGTGAGTCCTCAATGGAAAGCCTCTAATCATGAGTAACTGGCTAAACTACCACCTGCAAGCAATCAAACTCGTATTGGCGCGCATGCGTAGCAACATGCTTTCATCATTGATGATTTTCATCGTCATTGGCATTGCCATGTGCCTGCCTAGCCTGTTCTATGTTGGCGTTGATAACTTATCAAAACTAACGAATCACATGCAAGATGAAACAGAGATTAGCCTCTTCCTCAAGCTAGGTGCCAACACCGAAACCATCTCTAAAATTGATGCGCAATTGGCAAAAAATAGTGCCATTAAACAATATCACTTAGTGACAAAAGATGATGCTTGGCACCAACTGCAAGCTCAGTCAGAGAAGGATGATGACGTTAACAATGCTATCCAGCAACTTGCCAAGAACCCCCTTCCAGATGCATTTTTCATTCAAGCAAAATCATCTGACCCTGAAGCACTAGTCGCGCTGAAAAATGAATTACAAAGCATCTCCGGTGTTGAGCAGGCTCTGTTAAATACCGAGTGGGCAAAACGCCTATCTACATTAATAGCACTTGCCAAAAAAGTCATATTTTTTATTGCAATTCTGCTGGCAACGGCTCTGTTAGTCATCATTGGCAATACAGTGCGCATGCAGATACTAACTCAAAAAGATGAAATCGAAGTCAGCAACCTAATAGGTGCCTCCAGTAGCTTTATCAGAGTACCCTTTTTATATGCAGGAATAATGTACGGATTTCTTGGGGGACTGCTCGCGCTATTAATGATGGCGTGTATGATTCTAGTCTTCAACTACTCAATAGCAGAAATCGCTAGTCTTTACAGCAATGATTTTAGCTTACCCTTATTCAACCTAAGCCTTTCCATTGCAATCATAGGAACGTCGACTTTTATTGGCTGGCTTGGTTCTTATCTTGCAGTCAATCGCGCAATAACAGAAATCGTACAGATTCAAAAGAATCATTAACACCGCACGAATATAAACTGACTACTTTTTTTTAGTGACAAAAAAGGCTGCAATAATTGCAGCCTTATATGCAAAACTAAACCCGATAATTAGGATACAGCGTCTTTCTCGCACTTCTTAACAAATGAATTTTTAGCTGCACCTTTCAGTTTTTTGTCCGCTGCTTTAGTACCGCAAGCAGCAATAGCCGCATCTTTATTACATTTTTTAAGAAAGCTAGATTTAGCTGCACCAGCTAACTTCTTATCTGCGGCTTTAGCATCACAACCTGCATCTGCAGCAAATGCCATATTGGCTGCAAACATACCAAAAACAACAGCAATTACGATTTTTTTCATTTCAAGTCTCCTCAAATTATGGGGCTTTAGCCCTACTAACAATCATATAGCATCAACATTTCAGCAACCTTACAAATACCAATAAAATAGCGCGTTAAACGATACTCTAGCAGGTATTTTCGGGGTCAATTACACCTAGCATCCATTTGGATAACTAGCTTCAACGCTTAACGTTAAGCAAGCTCGCCTAAGAAATCTTTCTTGCCAATTTCCACTCCATTATGGCGCAAAATAGCGTAAGCCGTAGTCACATGAAAATACACATTAGGCAGCACATACTCAAGTAAGTATGGCAACCCCTTAAATGTCAATGTTTTGTCATGCATGGGTAATGTAATCGTACGATCTTCCGAGCCATCAATATCCTCAGATTTGAATGACTCCAACAGTACAATCGTCTTAGTAAGGCGTGCAACCAACTCCAAAAATGTAGCCTCATTGTCTTCATACTTTGGTACTTCTTTACCGGCAAGACGCGAGGCTCCGCCTTTTGCAGTATCAGTTGCAATTTGAACTTGGCGTGAAAGTGGATACATATCTGGATAAAGGCGCGCGTTAATCAACACCGATGGGTTAATTCTTTTAGCCTCGGCATGCCCAGCGGCCTTCTCCAGCACCGTGCGCAAGTTAGTTAAAGCTTTAATCATGGGCGGTACTGAAGCTTGATACATAGAAATAGTCATGGTGTGACTCCTAAAATTACAATTGAGGTTGTCAGGTAGACGTGAGCCTTGAGCGAACAAGCGTAGCACTGACCATACTAACTAATGACTTCAAAACTAAATTAAAGTTTAAAACGCATCCATCTCACGTAGCTCATAAGCATCGCGTAATTTTGCATTGATCGCATCCATCTCATCGTCAAATACAGCATCAGGGGCTGTAGTGGCTGGTGCAGATGACTTTGCTGCGACTTTAGTGGATATTGAAGTTGGTATTGGAGAGTTTGTAAACCATTTTTCGAATGGTGCTGGATCCACACCTTGTGGCACATACCATTGTTTTAATTCTGCGTTCCATCGAGCACCCAAGCCCTTAGCTTGGTCTTTTTCACTGAATGGTACTTTGAGAAAAGTGTTAGTTGAAGCGTTCATGGCGTCCCGAGAGAGATTGATGTATAGGTTATTTCAGATACGTATATTTTAATGGATTCTATTTAGATAAACTTAAATTTTCGATAGGCATAGCACTAATGTAGTCTTACTACAGGCTACGGATATGAAAGATGAAACCCAATATTCAGATCTATTTAGTGACCGCCTTTATTCCATGCCTGATTGAGTTCTTTTTGCCGTTTATCAAGTAACCCTTGCGCCTTTGTTAATTGAGCCTTTGCTGTCGCTTGCGCCTTTTCGCGCTCTTTGAGCAACGCTTGGTCTTGTTCAACGCGCCGCTTTTGGTCATTAGCCATTACAGTAGTCTCATCATAATCAGCTTTTGCTTTGTCATAATCTTTTTGTGCCTCTGTCACCATATACTGCTCATTAGAAACATCTCTGGCGAGCACTGATGACAGGAAAATCACATTAAGTAGCAAAATGGAGAGAAGTAATTTCAGTCTTCTATTAATCATGTAATGAATTTCTTAAAAAATTGATATGTATTACATTAGTTACACTAGGCTAATGATTAATTCACTGCGTATACAAATATATATGCATAAGAGTACTTAAAGCTAGTCTAATCGACAATATTTTTTTAGTTTCCAATAATACTCATTTGTTCTTTAACATTAAAGTCGATAACAAACTTTTAATCTTAACTGTCTAAAACAATCTCTATCATCTTTTGAGGGTTATCTACAAAACCAAAATGTCCAGTATTCTCAATAGTAACGACATTTATGCCTCCAAGTTCTTTCGCAGTCCGTTGACGTTCCAGCATAGTTGACCAGTCATGATCACCATAGATCAGTTTTACTGGTGCCCGCACGCCAGAATATAGCGCCCTTGCCTTACCCCATGATTTCCAATGAGTAAACACATTGCGTTCTACGTAGCGATAGCCTTTCCTACGTCCTGCACGATTTAACTCAGTAAGCAGTGCGTTTGGCATCCAACTTTTGTTTCGCAATCCGCCACGCAATGCAATGCCTAAAAACAGCCAATTCTCAAGTGCAGCAAAAATTGCCCCATGTATAGGAATCGCATAATTACCAATAACAAAATTTGCAAAAAAATTACCTCTGCGCACACCATCTGCATAGCGAGTATCATAGTCATAGGTGTTGGATGCCACCACTTTAACAACTCGCTCCGGCATCATGCTTGCCACGGTAAGCGCCAATACTGCACCGATTGATTCACCAACAAGAGTTATCTTTTGCAGGTCCAACTGTTCTATGAATGCACCCACAGCCTTACGGAAATAGGGTTCATCATAAGATGCTTTAGTATCAATTGATGAATAGCCGTGGCCGGGTAAATCCAATGCATATACTGTGTAATATTTCGCAAGGGTTGGGATTACTTCTTGAAAATAATCCAACTGAGTGCGGATGGTATGCAACAAGATTAGCGGATTACCTTTGCCTGCTTTCAGGTATCGAAGAGTTCTGTTGTTATCAATTTGTATTTCTGCCACTTGCCCGATTCCAGATAAATCTTTCATTTATTAATTTCCTCATTTATTGTTGGAGTAATTTACTTCAAGCTATTACAGATACCTTCCGACAAACATATACCCCCCTTATGAGACCTCAATAAACAAGTTCAAGAACTTGTTAACTAGCGGTGCAATAATCAAAATTGCCACAAATACCAGTGGCCAGCCAATAGCAAATGATGACGGCCATACTTTGATGAATTGTGCGAAAGTATGTGTATGCAAGCTTATAATCACCGCAGATATAATTGTCGACGTGTTAAATGACATAATCAGCGCAAAGATCAAAGAACGATAACGGAAAGGTATCTTTTTAGTCATAAATCCTCCGTTACTTTACCAAGGCAAAAGCTCGGTCTCATGGAAGAACCCGCCACTTGGCCCTTTCTCATCCAGAGTTGCTAAATAGACACTGGTCTTGTAACTATCCGCAACTTCCATAGGCGCATTGCTACCCCCTAACTCCGTTTTTACCCAGCCTGGGTGCGCAGAATTAACCTTAATGAAGGTGTCTTTTAATTCATGAGCCAAATGAATGGTATAAACATTCAGTGCTGTTTTTGATGCGTTATAGGCAAACCCTTTTGCAAAATCTATAGGTGAATTTGGCATGCTATGTAGTGTTTGTGAGGCCAAAATGCTAGACAAATTAACGATACGGCCTGCTGCAGACTTTTTAATCAACGGCAAAAGTTTTTGTGTCAGAGCGACAACCGCGAACAAGTTAGTTTGGAAGGTTTCCTGCAACACATCCTGACTCACTGTAGAACTATCGTTACCACCCACTAGTGCCTCTCGCAGGATTCCAGCATTATTCACCAGAATATCCAACTTTCCGTAATGACTGGCAATATAGTCGTAGGTTGTATCCAAAGTTTTCACTTCAGTTGCATCGTAATGGATAGCTTCAGCCTGAATGCCCAATGCATTAAGTTGTTTAATAGCATCCTGACCTTTGGCTATATCGCGCACACCAATAACGATAGAAATACCCAATGCACCTAATCCTTTCGCAGTTTCGAAACCGATTCCGCGATTAGCCCCTGTAATAAAGGCCACTTTGTCGTTTTTGCTATTCAATTTATTCTCCTTAAGTTATAAACATGGCAATTAATATTTATTAATATACCGATTGGTAATTAAATATTACAAGGTCAATTTCACACTGTCAACAAATTTATTACCAAGTGGTATAATATTAATTAACTTAACAAGGATTGAAACTATGCTCACACAACAAACCGTAAAGCGACGTGGACGCCCACCAGCTTTTAACCGCGATGAAGCGCTGGAAAATGCGATGCAGATATTTTGGGAACATGGTTATGAAGGCACTTCCATGTCAGAACTCATGGAGGCAATGGACATGAATAAACCAAGCATTTATGCTGCTTTCGGAAACAAAGAAGAGCTATTTCGCAAAGCCTTACAGAAATACTTATCCGGTCCCAGTGCTTTTGTAAAAGATGCGGTATCCGAACCAACCGCTCGTCAAGTCGTTAAAGTGTTGCTAACCAAAGCTGTAGAACTTATGACAGCCCAGAGTACCCCTCGAGGATGCATGATTGTTCAAGGCGCATTGTCTTGCGGAGCAGAGTCGAAGCTGATTCAGCAGGAATTAATTTCTTATCGATCAAGTTTTGAAGAGTCTCTCAAAGAACGTTTTGAGTTAGCCAAGACAAATTCAGATTTACCGAAAGATGCAAATACCGCAACCCTAGCAAAGTACGTGGCCATCATTCATCAAGGAATTTCAGTTCAGGCAACAAGTGGAGCAACAAAGGAAGATTTAATGGCAGTTATTGATATAGTGATGAAGAATTGGCTAGTAAGCAACTAACAACACTAATAGTTAGTTAACAACTTTAATTGTTTAGAACAATTTGTTCTCTGACAATAAAGTCGTTTACACGTCACATATATAATCAACAAGTTAATGTTTGGCTGTATTTTAATAAAGTCGTTTACAACTAGGCATCGCGCTTGTCCTCCGAGAATACCGTGAAGAAATCAACCAGATGCCCCGGGAACAGTATTCCGATAAGACCGTTTTCTGAATTTAGACCTAGATATCTTGTTTCGGCGATGCGCTCGATTTGCTCACGAACCTCATCTTTCAAGCAGCTCTTGAGATATGCGGTGAAGTTGTCGACCGTCTCTACCTCGCGCTCAAGGCGATGCAATCCGACGGCATAAACTTCTACTCCGACGGAACCTTCCCACATCGATCGATACTGCTTGAAAACTGGAACACGCCTATTGAAGAAGACCTCGTTGAACTTGAGCTTTTCAAGAACAACATTGCCTTGTAAGAGGTCATTTCGTTCGTTCACCAGCGTGTGATAGGTCTTGCAGAAGTCGTGTGTGTAATCTAGCCCTGAAGTGTCGGGCATATCCACTGCCTAATATCGAAGAATATTGAATTCCTCTTCTAATTGAGGTGCTACGAAGTAGCTTGTGATGCGGTCAAACTCAGCATCTTCCACTACGAAAGCATGAGTACCAGACGCATTTCGTGCTCGTAAACGCATCAAACAATGGTCGTCAGAAACATCAAGAAAATGCAGCACATGCTCTGCGTGAACATTCTTCAGAATGCCCTTCATCCATTTTCGGTTTGCTACAGTGTTGGCAGGAAAATCTAAGACCACGGATACTCCAATCCGAAGCAGTTCTGCCACATGTTTTTCCATCGCACCCCGCAAATGTCCTGAACAACGGATGTAGTCAGTAATTGATTTGATTTCGCTGGGATAAAGATTGGCAAGCCACTCGTCCTCGCTGAGGATCACCGTGTTAGGTGTTTTGACCAGTTCTTTGGCGAGTGTAGATTTCCCAGAAGCGATTTTCCCGCAGAGCAGATGCAACGTCCCAAGTTGGCTCGTCATATCACACAACTCCCAATAAATCAGTGCCATAAGAATTATCAATAACGCAAAGCCACTTGCCAACTGACTCTTCTCGGAAAACGTAAGTGGCACGACGTGACTGGCAATGTTTCACACCAGAACTATCAACGCTTTCAACGATGGTTTCCATGATGACGAGTGCCGTATCTCCTCCCTGAACAACTTCCATCTTACCTTGTTTGATCACCAGACTATGGTTGAAATAGGCAGCAATGGCGACGAATGCTTTACGAATCTGTTCTTTACCAGTCGCCACCATGTCAGGCTGGATGACAAGCGCTGCATCGTTCGCGTAGAACTCCATCAATGCATTGAAGTCCTCTTCCGTGATAGCTTTGTCAGCGGCTTCGATTAACTGCTTAAGTGGGTGATTTTCCATGTCGATCTCCTTGGTATATTAAAACGCCAAGAGACAGGCATAAAAAAACCCGTCTCAGGACGGGTTGCTTTGAAATACTAAACGCGCTAACCCACCATTGATGTAATGGTGGTAATAATGACCAACTTAACGTTGAATGCGGTTTTCATGGATAAATGGTAACAGAGGTCATAGCACTTATCAAGCACACACACTGTGATAAAGCAATTAAACGAGTGGCCTCTCATGCCCGAAAGCCCCATGTATTAGCATCTGCTTTATGGCAAGGAAATTTATGTGCCATAGGGCAAGTCGACCCTTTTGGGACAGTCGACTTTCCTCAAAGCAATCAGTATCCATAGAGGTGAGACCCACTCGACCGTAATGTTATGCCTTGCCTAATAGATTGCATATTCTAGGTGCCGCTTGGTGTAGGCATGAATAGTGTGACAGCCCATTTAATATCGTGGTCGATGTGCTCCCAGGAATCGCGGACTTAAAGTACTCCGCCATCTGCGGTGGAGACCAGTTATCCTCGGCGCCGTGCCAAATATGAGTATTGACGGATACCTCGGCCAGTGTCGTTTCCCATGGCCGCACATAAAGACCAATATCTCTCGCGTAGCCTCGGACGCGGCCAATAAAGCAGGCTTTCAATACTTTGGTAGTGTCAGAGCGAAATTCACTGTCGGCGACCAATGCCTTATCTTCGCCAGCGGCGCTGGCAAACAACAAGCGAAATACAGCATTAGGAGAAAGCCAAGCAAGCAATCCTTGCCAGTAAGACAACAAAATGAATAAGACTGGTGCTGCTTTTGCCAACATAAAAACCTGCTTGCCAGCCATGGCTTCAAGATAATTGCCAGACTCCAAGGGTGCAGCCGCAGAAACCAAATGCAGGCTTCCGACTCCATTGGCTATGTAACGGGAGGTCTGTAGCGCAATAAATGCACCGATTGAAAAACCAACGAAATCTAGTTGTTTTCCGGAGGCTATTCTTGAAATTTCCGCAGCCAGAAGTTTGTAATATGCTTCCCCATTGATGGACGAATCGACACTAAATCGATCTAAACAAATAAACGTCAGACCGTGATGCTTTCCTTGCAGATCGAAAATCCTACATTCTTCCGGCGCTCCAGGTGCGCCATGAAAATAGACGACCATGCGTCCATTATCGGAGCCAAACTGACTAAATTTCAAAGGCTTCATTGAGCGTTCAAATACATATTGGGTTAGAAGTTTATTACCAGAATTCTAGCATTTCACTGCTTGCAATTTATTACCTTTTAAAACGATTTGACTATTGGAACATGACTGATAAAAAGCTAATGACGGCTTGATTTTACTATGCTCAGGCTCCGCTTTAATTAGGTATCGGCAGTAATCAACCGCCTTATGACATCTGAATGTCTTCGTACTAATCACTATCACCTAAATACAACTGAATACCACA
>DAIDAH010000130.1 GCA_027310735.1 Methylotenera sp.
CCGCTTTTGGCTGGTTTAATTTGGTGGGTGGTGGGGCGAAGTCTAAGTCCATTGCAAGCTGTCACCACTGCTGTTTCCATACGTCACGAAGATGCCATGCAAGCCTTGGATGAAACAGGTTTGCCTAAAGAGATACGTCCCATGGTAGCTGCGCTCAACCAGTTACTAAAACGCCTGAATCATGCATTACAGACACAACGTGCGTTTATTGCTGATGCCGCCCATGAACTACGTACTCCGCTAACTGCGCTTAAGCTTCAATTGCAATTAACTGAACGTGCTACCACTAAAGAGCAACGTGCAGCAGGTTTTGTAAAACTCAATGAACGCCTAGATCGCAGCATTCATCTGGTTAGGCAATTACTTACCCTCGCGAGAAGTGAGTCTAAAGAACAATCCGAGAAATTTGCACCCGTTGATTTAAGTGCTTTGGTACAGAATGTTGTAGAAGACTTCAAGCCTTTAGCGGAAGTACGCCAAACAGATTTGCAATTGGATGTGAAACCCAATGTCATGGTGTCAGGCCAGCAAGAAAATTTACGTATTTTGGTCAGCAATCTGATTGATAACGCCATTCGCTATACTTCAAATTCAGGACAAGTGCGTGTCAGTGTCACTCGCGAAGAAGGGGGAATAGTCTTACACGTGATTGATAATGGAAGCGGCATTCCCGAACAAGAGCGTGATCGTGTGCTGGATCGATTCTATCGACGAGAGGGTACAGAAGAGACTGGTGGCGGATTAGGACTCGCAATTGTTCGCAACATTACTGAAGCACATCACGCCACATTGACACTTTCAGACAACTTAATTAGTTCAGGTTTAATTGTTACCGTTAAATTTCCTTCCTAATTAGCCTAAAAAATGTAGTCACTTAAGCACTTACCCATAGACATCCTTTGTGCCATGGTATAAAAATTATTTAATTTTAAGTCTACGTTAAGTATTGGTAATTTAATGTACTGACATGACATAGCATTTTGTTATGCTGATTTAATTAAGGAGTATTAATCATGGTTCAAAGTAAAAAAGTTATTAATGTCGGTTTAGGCTTATTGTTAATGGCGGGTGCTTTTAGCGCACAAGCCTACAATGGCGAGGCATTGGCAATGCATGCGAAGGTGTCAATGGCTGAAGCCCGTGTAATTGCACTCAAAGCACATCCTGGCAAAATCACTGATGAAGAATTGGAAAATGAAGCTGGTGGTAGTGGCTTACGTTATTCATTTGATATTAAGAGTGGGAAAGTGACACAAGAAGTTGGTGTAGATGCACAAACTGGCACGGTATTAGAAAATAAAGCGGAAGGCCCTAATCCAGATTAATGGACAGTCGTTTTATCGCTAGAACTTATAAGCCGAGAAGCATATGCTTCTCGGCTTAATTGGTGGGAAAAGTAACTGCTAGATTTATAGTGGTTTATTTTTTTAAAAAATTAGATTAGTTTAGAACTACAAATAACAGGATATTTATTATGAAACATTTTTTTATCCTAGCGGCACTAACCACTACTATATTTACTCCCTCGGTTTTTGCTGCTGATGCTGGCGTTTCAGTCAGCATTGGTCAACCTGGTTTTTATGGAAGACTTGATGTTGGTGACTATTCTCATCCACGAGTCATCTATTTTCAGTCACGAGTGGTTGGGTGGGTAGAGAGATCGCGAGCCAGTCTATGTGCGTGTTCCTCCAGGCTATCCCAGAAATTGGCGTAGGTATTGTGATGAATACGATGCTTGTGGGGGAGCAGGTCTACTTTGTGCAGGATAACTGGTATAACCATGAATATGTTCCACGCTATCGAGAACTACATCATGATAATGAGTATGGTCACAGCTGTCGTCATAATTACAATGATGAGAACGGTCGACATCAAACGGATGAACACAGCAATGATGATCACCACGACGAAGGTGATGATTACTAAAAAAGTTGATTTTAGTATTTAAAGTGTACGGATTGATGCTATGGATAACAGTAATGAAATTGAGAGCAGTAATGTACCTGCGTAAAATAACAGGTTATGCAAGTCTAGTAATTTTATCGGCATGTACAACATATACGCCGATAAAATTGCCAACTAAAGTGAGTATGCCGCAATCACCAGATGCAATTGTAGTTCAACCAGCGCAGTTGCCATTTGACTCGCTACATAAGCATATCTTTAATCCTGCCGATGGTTTTGATAGCGATGAATTGGCGATGCTGGCAGTGGCGAATAATCCACAGTTACGGCAAACGCGGGATAGTTTAGGCGTGGTTCGGGCACAAGCCTTTGCTGCGGGATTGTTGCCTGATCCGCAATTAGGTATCACTGCCGATCATCCTACTAATGGCGGCGTTGGAACGATGAATGCGTTTAATTATAATTTGAGTTATGACCTGAACGCTTTGTTATTACGCTCTTCGCGTAAAAATGTGGCTAATTTTGACACTGAGCGCATTAATATGGAGTTACTGTGGCAGGAATGGCAGGTAGTGAGCCAGACCAAGTTACTATTTACTCGAATAACAGCGCAAGACGCATTAATGCAGCAATTACAAGCCGCTCGTAATTTATGGATGCAGCGTTATCAAGCCAGCCAGCATGCGATGATAGCAGGCAATGTGACGCTGGATTTTGCCAGTGCAGATTTCGTCGCATTACAAAATACAGACCGGCAAATTAACGAGCTAGAACGCAATCTTGTGCAAAATCGGGCTAGTTTGAATAGTTTGCTTGGGTTGGCTGCGACAGCTCAAGTGGCGCTGGTTGGCGAGGCGCATCCTTTGACATTAGATGCCCCCGCCATTTTTGCCAATATCGAGAATCGCCTGATTACGCGTCCAGATTTGCAAGCATTGAAATCTGGATATGAGTCACAAGAGGAAAAATATCGTGGTGCGGTTTTGGCGCAATTTCCGGCATTAAATGTTGGAGTAACGCGTGCGAGGGATACTGCGGGACTCTATACTATGGGGTTTGGCTTGAGTCTGAGCTTGCCTATATTCAACCGTAATCGCGGTAATATCGCCATAGAGCAAGCAACTCGAAAAAAATTATTAAATGAATATCAAAACCGACTTAACAGTGCGCACAGCGAAATCGCCTTGGCTGTAGAAAATTTACCCTTATTACAAAAGCAATTGCAACACACTAAGCAAGGTGTAGAGGCTTTGCAAAAATTAGCACAGCGTGCTGATGAAGCCTATCAAGCAGGAAATCTTGCTGCGCCTGATTATGTGCGCTTGCAAATAGGGTTGTTAGATAAAAAAACGGAAGCCATCAATCTAGACGAGGCACTAATGGAGCAACGCATCGCGTTGGAGACCCTGCTAGGCCCTGATTTGCCTGAACTTAGGAGTAGTAAATGAAATGTAAGCACATTCTCTTATCATTGATATTTATGTGGGTAATGCCAAGCTTGGCAGCAGATAGCGTGAGTGTTGCAGTGAAATCTGTGGCATTGAAACAGCAAACATTGACCGATATGGTGTCTGGTTATGGGGTAGTATCGAGTGATACACGCAATTTACAAAGCGTAAGCTTGCCGCGTGCCGGGCAAGTGCAAGCGGTATATGTCAGTGCAGGGCAACGGGTGGCTAAAGGTTCGCCACTGGTTGCTTTTAGTACGGGAATCGATGCCGCATTGGCATATCGGCAAGCGGAAACTGCGCTGCATTTTGCTGAGGAGGAACAAGCTCGCTTGAAGCAGTTGCGCAGTCAGCAATTAGCAACCCAATCACAACTAGGCATTGCAGATAAAGCTGTTGCCGATGCGCTCGCGGCATTGAATGCTCAGAAAAATATTGGAGCTGGTAAGGCGTTGGAGCAAGTGGTTGCACCATTTGATGGCATGGCGGCGGCGGTGGCAGTGATGCCTGGAGACAGGCTAACGGCAGGTGTGGTCGTGGTGCAATTAGCGAAATCAGGTAGTCAGCGTGTCATTTTGGGTATTGAGCCAGCAGATGTCATTAAAGTGCGTGTAGGTATGCCAGTACAAGTCGAGTCGGTGTTTGATAACTCACACAGTTTTACCGGGCGAGTGGGACAGGTATTTGGCATGATAAACCCGCAAACTCAACTTGTTGATGTACTTGTTGAATTGTCTAACGGTGGACCGATAACGGGTGCACGCGTGCGAGCATCCATCCAGTTAAGGCAAAAAACAGCTTGGGTCGTTCCGCGTTCTGCAGTATTGCGTGATGCACAGGGAGCTTATGTGTTCCAAGTACACCAGGGCCGAGCTAAACGTATCAATGTGCAAACAGGAATAGAGCAGGCTGACTTGGTGGCAGTTACAGGAGAATTCTTGATTAACGCCCATGTGGTGAGCTTGGGTAATTATGAATTGCAGGACGGAATGGCCGTACGCGAGAACTTACGATGAATTTTACTGCATGGATACAGTCTCATCGGCGTTCCATTTTATTCTTACTAGTATTACTGGCATTGGCTGGCATAGTTGCAGCATTTAAATTGCCCGTGACGTTATTTCCAAATGTGGATTTTCCACGCGTGGTGGTAATGCTGGATGCAGGCGATAGACCCGCAGATTTGATGATGCTGGCAGTGACACAGCCAGTAGAGGAGTCGGTAAGGCGTGTACCTGGCGTGCGCAATGTACGTTCGACGACCAGTCGTGGTTCGGCAGAAATATCTGTGAGCTTTGACTGGGGTCTCGATATGGGATTAGCGACATCGCAAATTAACCAAGCGATTACCCAAGTATTACCAATTCTGCCCGCTGGTACGCAGATGATGACGCGGCGCTTGGATCCGACAGTGTTTCCGATTTTGGCCTATAGCCTGACCTCAGCAACACAATCGCAAACCACGCTATACGATTTGGCTCGTTATCAATTACGCCCTTTGCTGTCGAGTGTGAATGGTGTGGCGAGAATAGAAGTCATTGGTGGTGCTCGTCAAGAATATCAAGTCACCGCTGACCCAGCAAGGCTTAATGCCTATGGGCTTACATTGGCAGATGTGGCGCAAGCTTTGAGTGCTGCCAATGTAGTGACTGCGGTGGGGCGAATGGAGGATCATTACAAGCTCTATCTGACCATCGCTGATTCGCGTCTGAAATCCATGCGCCAAATCAGCGATACTGTAATTAAAACCAGCGGAGGGTCAATTGTTCGGTTGGAAAGTGTGGCAAAAGTTAGCGATGGCGTCCTTCCTCAATGGATGCGTGTTAATGCCGACGGCCGCCCTGCAGTATTATTTAATATTTATCAGCAGCCTGGAAGCAATAGCGTTCAGATTGCTCGTGATGTTGCAGGAAAACTGGCAGTATATAAAGCGCAGTTACCAGCTGGTGTGAAGTTGGCAAATTGGTATGACCAAAGCGTGCTGGTGCTAGATTCGGCAGCAAGTGTGCGCGATGCCATTATGATAGGCATAGGATTAGCCGTGCTGGTTTTGCTGCTTTTTTTGCGCAATATTAAGATTACCCTAATTGCAGCATTAGTTGTACCAACGGTATTGGCAGCGACGGTGGTATTGTTATACGCATTAGGTATGAGTTTTAACATCATGACGCTGGGGGGCATGGCAGCGGCCGTTGGACTGATTATTGACGATGCGATTGTGATGATTGAGCATATTGTAAGGCGTTTACGCGGTGCTGGCGGCGAACATCACGATCAGGTGATGGCTGCTGCTGCTGAATTTATGCGTCCTTTAGCTGGGTCATCGGCTTCCACCATTGTGATCTTTTTACCCTTAGCATTTCTGACTGGGGTGACGGGTGCCTTTTTCAAAGCCTTATCGCTCACAATGGCAGCAGGTTTGATTATTTCATTTCTGGTGACTGCATTGGCTGTTCCTCTGTTGGCTGATCATTTTTTGACAGAAAAAGATGCTAAACAGGAAGAAGGTGGCAAGTTTACTGATTGGTTACATCAGCGTTATGATTCTCTGATGGAGCGATTGTTAGCGCGCCCTGTATTACTTTTGTTGTTTATTGTGCCTCTGCTGGGCGTGGGTTATCTCGGCTTCAATAAAGTGGGTTCTGGGTTTATGCCTGCGATGGATGAAGGTGGCTTTATCCTGGATTACCGGTCAGCACCTGGCACGTCATTGACAGAGACGGATAGGTTGTTACAGCAAGTTGAGGCGATCATCAAGGCTAACCCTCATGTCGATACCTATTCACGGCGCACCGGTACGCAGTTGGGCGGCGGTATTGCCGAAGCTAACGAGGGAGATTTTTTTATCCGATTGAAATCGGGTGCACGTCCGCCAATAGAAACAGTGATGGACGATATCCGTAGTAAAGTTGAGCAGACGGTGCCAGGTTTGAATATAGAAATGGCGCAATTGATGGAGGATGTGATAGGTGATTTGACAGCTGTACCACAACCGATTGAAATCAAATTATTCAGTGATCATCAGGATGAGTTGCAAACCACAGCGAAGAAAGTCCAAGACGCGATTAACCATGTTGCGGGCGTGGTAGATACAAGAGATGGTATCAATCTGGCAGGTGACGCGCTAGAGATTCATGTTGACCGTATTAAAGCCGCTCTTGAAGGCATGAACCCCGATAGTATTACGCAGATTGTTAGTGGGTATTTGGCAGGTATAGTCACTACGCAAATGCAAAATGGGCCCAAACTGGTTGGAGTCCGTGTATGGATACCGCATGACCAGCGCGCGATTACACCTGATGTAGGCAAATTGCTGATACGTGCACCGGATGGCCATATGTTCCCCTTGAGGCGAGTTGCTAACATCGTACCGATTAGCGGGCAACCGCAAATTCGTCGAGAGAATCTGAAGCGTATGGTGGCTGTGACGGGTCGCATTAATGGGCGCTCAATGGGGTCGGTAATTGCCGATGTTAAGCAGGTGATGGCGCAACCTGATCTTCTGCCTAAAGGGATGTATTTTGAATTGGGTGGCATGTATGCACAACAGCAAATTGCATTTCAAGGTCTAATCGCCGTGTTTATTTCAGCGTTAGGGCTAGTATTTTTATTATTGTTATTTATGTATGAAAGCTTTCGTGTTGCATTAACCATTTTGGCAATGCCTCTATTGGCTGTGTCCGCTGTGTTTACAGGATTATTGCTCACTGGCATAGAGCTCAATATCTCAGCCATGATGGGGATGACGATGATTATCGGCATCGTGACTGAAGTGGCGATTTTTTTCTTCTCTGAATATTGGGATTTGGCAGAAAAGATGCCATTTACAGAAGCACTCATTAGCGCAGGTAAAAACCGCATGCGCCCAATAGCGATGACGACACTTGCAGCTATCTTGACTTTGTTACCTCTAGCATTTGCGTTAGGGCAAGGTTCGGCGATGCAGCAACCACTGGCTGTAGCGATAATATCTGGTTTGATTGTGCAATTACCGTTGGTATTGATAGTGATGCCAGTATTGTATCGGGTATTGCTTTTGAGGAAAATTTAGAATATTAGAAAAACAACTTTATGAATAACATTGCCAAATACACATTTAAGTAAGGATCCAGAGTTGACTTTAACCTTCTGGATTATTAAAGTTTTTGCGACTCCGCTTGGAGAAACTGGGAGTCTATAGTTATCAGAAGTTACTACCAACGTAGCTGAATGTCTGAGATTGTTATAAATTGAGACAGGCAGCAATTCCAAGGTTTTACTGAGATTAATGATGATCACCACAAAAAACACCTTAAGCCAAATTCCTACTGGAATATGGGTACTTGGCTTCGTCAGCTTGTTGATGGACATCTCTTCAGAGATGATTCACAGCT
>DAIDAH010000131.1 GCA_027310735.1 Methylotenera sp.
CATCAGACCAGTATCACTGGAAATATCTTCTAGCATGTAGCCAATACGGTCAAACTCAACGAACATCTCGTCAAAATCATCTGCCGTGACCTTATGCTTAAGAGCACGTATCACGAGGTCTTCCATGTGATGTACATTATCGCCTATGCCCGCTTGACCAGCCATACGCGCACTACCTTTAAGCGTGTGCAGCGCACGTTGTAATGAATCGGCATATTCAACTTCTTGAGGCATAGCACGCCAGCCACGCAAGTCTTTACCTAATTGCGGGACTAACTCACGCGCTTCTTCCAGGAATAATGTGAGTAACTCCTGATCTACCGAAATATCTCTAAGCGGAATAAGAGTGATGCTTTCTTCAGCAATACTATCTACATTAGAAACCTTTTCATTTACCTCTAGATTAAGTGTTTCTGGCAGAACAATCTCATTTACAATCGCACCAAGGTCTTGCGGAATATCTCCCGTTGACGTAGTTTTTTTAGTTCTCGTTTTGGATTTTTTAGCAGGTAACCCTGCCATTTGCGCATCTAACACATCCGCTTCGGCCTGTTGTGTTGCCGCAGCCTGCATGGTTGCAGTCGATTCACTTAAAGCAAGGATTAAAGCACGTGTAGATCTAGGGTTTTTAAGTGCTTTTGCTTTTTCCAAGCCATCAGTCAAAGCTTTAACCACATTGCCATACAAGGCAATATGTGGCTCAGTCCAAGCACTGGTATGTGCGTCAAGCCAATGCTCCAAAGCACGCGCTAAATCGCCGATTGGTTTAAAACCTGCAGTAAGTGCATTACTGCCCAATGTATGTGCGGCACGACGGCTCTCATCTGTTGGGAACTCAATAGCATTCACAGTTATTGCTTTTTGTGCCGCAATTAATACTTCTAAATGTTGCTGTGCCGCAGCGAGGAATATATTGAAGAATGCTTTGCTTAACTTGCGTGTGCCTCCAATTAATACTTCTTCTTTCTGCTCAGTAGGCTTATTAATGGCTAGGTTGTGCTCAAAATCAAGCTCAAGTTCTGCAGCTTGCTTCTGGAACATAACAGGGTTAAGCATTACTATTTGATTGGCTTGTAATTCAGATACCCAATTTGCAAATTCAGCACTAACTTTTTCAATAAAAGCTAATATTGCCGGCGAAGGAAATGCCTTACGCTCCATGACTAAATTTAGTAGTTTTTCTACAGCCCAAGCTACCTCACCCATGCCTGTCAGGCCAACGGTACGACCACTGCCCTTCAGCGTATGATAAGCTCTTCTAACTTCAGCCAATGACTCACTATCTGTTGCATTCACGCGCAAGGCTTGCAGGTGTTGCGCCAAACTCGCAAGAACCTCTTCAGCTTCGGTCAAGAATATATCTTGCAACTCAGCATCAAGCGCTCTATCGATCACTTCGTCAGCAGAGATAGATGCAATGATGGGTTCTTCTGTGGTTGATGCCGATAATATGATATCGGTGGCCGACACAGACTCAATAACTGGCGCAGGGATATCTTGACTAGGCTCTATATTAGCGCCTACTAATCCTAGCGATTGAGCACCTTGCTCTAAACGTTGCAGAACATCAGACAATGCCAATTCGGACTCGGCTCGTGTAGAAGGTAACTCTTCAGCATAAAGCCCAAGCATACTCAAACTCTCAGCTACAAGCTCAAAATTCGTGTTATCAGTCTGAATAGGGTTGCTATTGAAATAAGTTACATATGCCGCACTTAATTGGGCAATTGATTTTGGGGTAAGCATTTCCAGCATTTCAAACGCAGCTGAAACTTGCTGTAATGGTTTAATTGTTTCATCTAAAACGACAACGTTTTCTGGATTACGAAAGAATGTATCCAATGCTTTTTCTACGAGCTGCAATGCTGCAATGATTTGTTTTGCAACAGCATCAATCACACTTGTATCTAATTGATCCGTAGCAAAAGCGTCAATAGCTGATGTTAATGGTAAACCTTCAAGGATTGACTGTAACCTAGCCGTTTGCGTTGAAATCTTATGCTGTGCTTCGATATCAAGCTGTTGATAATTTTCGCCAATATACTCAAAAATATTAAGTGTTGCTGCAACCTCAATTAGAGACAATTCATCCAGACTAATCTCACCAGTTTGCAGTGTATGCGTAGTCGCTTTTAGCACATTAAATAAATGAACAACCTGTTGATTATTTATACCTTTTAGAACGCTGGTTAAGCTATCCAGCTGAGTATTAAATAACGCTAAATTAGCATGACGACTGTTATCAGTATTACTTTCACTAATACTAGCCCATACATCTTTCAGGTTTGGTAAGTCTGCGACTAATCGTGCTAATGCAGCAAGTTCGATATCAGTTGTTAGCAGCCCCTCCTCACTAGAGTCACCTTGCGCCGGCAATATATGATCAAGCTCAAAAACATCTTTAACACTTGAAATTACCGCAGTGTTTCGATTACTGATAGCAACGTAGTAAAGTACATCGCGTAATAACTGCGAAGGGGCTTTTGCCTCGCCTTCTGACATCATGCGCAACTGATGGTCTAATCTGCGACACAATTTTTTTGCGCCGTTAATGGCTGATATCTTATCTTGAGCTAAAGCATCGGCAAAAGCTGTTGCAGCCCACCACAATGTTCTTTGTGCATTTTTCTGTTGTACTTGCTGTACATTCATCAATGCAGTACGCATCTTGTTTAATGCATCTACATCTTTAGTACGCAACCAGTCTAACAATGATTTTTGAAAAGCAGACCTTTGTTCAGCTATAAAACCAGGGATTGCTGACTCTTCCATAAGGGTTGAAGGTAAGTCTTTTGGTGCACCATTAGTCGTGTCTGGATAGAATAGGTCGCTTTCTTCCAATGACTCGCCCTGCAAATCAACCAAAGGCTTTAAACTTGCATAAAGTCGAGTAGGCGTATCGGGTGCGCCGTTTAACAAGTCCTGTAAATACTGGGATAAAGTGTTGACTGCATGAATCAAATGCATCATCACAGCTTCACTAACCGGGATAAGCTGTTTTTCAAGTTGATTTGTAAGCTTCTCGATTTCAGAACAGTAACGCTTACAACCCTCAAGCCCTACCATGTCTAAAGCACCACTCACTTGGTACAAATGAGCAATGGTGAAGCGTAAAGAGGCAAACTCACTTGGCGTTTCACTTACAGCATTAAAGCTAGCTTGTACTTGACTAAGTGACTGGTCTATTTCATCTTTCACCCAAGATAGTGGGCCAGTATCAAATGCTTCAGGCATTTCTCTTCCCCACTTTGATGTGCGATACTCTCATGCAGTCTCTACCTTGTCTTATTGCAGTTGTTGCAAGTTCAATTGATGTCAGTAGCAACAGTGACTAGAGCTTGAAACCAGCCACAGAGTCACGCAACTCTTCTGCTAGTGAAGTAAGCTGGCCGACAGAGTCTGCAGTCTGCTGTGTACCACGTGTCGTTTGGGTAGTAATGTCCTGAATTTTCTGCATATTATTTGCAACGGTATCAGCTGATTTTGTTTGTGCATTTGTTGCCTCAGAAATTGATTGAATCAATTCCGCCAGATTGGTTGTAACCGCTTCAATCTCAGACAAGGCCTGACCGGCAGCATCAGCAACGCGAGCCCCCTCGACCACACCCTCGGTACTTTTCTCCATAGCCACCACAGCACCATGCGTATCTGTTTGAATGGCTTTCACAATTGCACTAATCTGCTTGGTCGCTTCGGATGAGCGTTCCGCGAGACGTTGCACCTCTTCCGCAACCACGGTAAAACCACGACCAGCTTCACCTGCTGATGCGGCCTGAATTGCAGCATTTAACGCCAAAATATTAGTTTGCTCGGTAATATCTGAAATCAACTCAACAATTTCACTAATTTCTTGTGAGCTTTCACCCAAACGTTTAATGCGCTTAGATGTTTCTTGAATTTGTGTGCGAATCTCATTCATACCTGAGATTGTATTTTGTACCGCTTGTGAACCCTGATTAGCCGCTTCTAATGAGCGTTGCGCAACCTGAGACGCTTCAACAGCATTACTTGAAACTTGTAAAATAGAGCGGGTCATATCCGTAACAGCATCTGTTGTATGCAGAATCTGCGCAGATTGCGTTTCAGCAGCACTTAGCAACTGCACGGAAGTTTCTTGAGCGACTGAAGTTGCTGATGTTACCTGCTCTGTCGCACGGTTAATTTCAACCACTAAATCACGCAAGCTATCAATCGTATAGTTAATAGAGTCTGCAATAGCACCGGCAATATTGTCACGCACTTGTGCTTTTACCGTTAGGTCACCATCCGCCAAGTCACCCATTTCATCCAGTAATTGCAAAACAGCCTCTTGGTTGTCTTGTCCGTCTTGTCTTAACTGGTCGGTTAAAGCTGCTGACTGTGTAATTTGTTTTTTACCGTAAAAATGCATCAAAAGTAATAAAACAATACCCAGAAACAACAATCCGAATAATACCAACTTAATGAAGCTTGTTTGAGACTGCACGAGTGCATCATTTTGCTTCTTAATTTCCATTGTAAACGCATCACCTGCTTGCTTGGTTGCCACAAACGCAGCGGTTAAATCTGACAATGGTGCAGAGGCCGCTACAGTGCCAAGTGGTAAAGATGGAATATAACGCTTATTGGCGACTTGGAAGAAACTTTCACCTGCAACAATCACAGCATCTAAAGAGGCCTGAAGCTTTTGATTATCCAGATTTTTTCGCCAATATGCGGAGCGCTCTTTAAACATGGCTTCACTTTTTGCGGCATTTCTAAGCGCACCATCCCGTTTTTCGTTATTAAAGTTAGTAGATGCGACATAAGCCTCGTTATATGCTGCAAATGCATCTAACGGGTACATCGGTGGCGGCGTGGTATCAGCGGTTAAATCCTGATACTCTTTCAGCGTGTTAAAAATTGGACCATTAACTCGCACTTGATTAATTACCCAAAAACTCAACATTGCAAATAGCATAAAAGCAACAATTTGCAGAAACAGATGCCTATTATCGGCACTCAATCCACCTATATTAGTAGTACTCCCGCCAGCCGACTTTGATTTTGAGAATTTACTCTTCAGATGATTCAAAAAACTACCTAGTTGTAGCGGCAAGCTTTTAAACGTTGATAAATTTAATGCCATTTTGAACCCCGTATTTAATGCTATTAGTTTTATAAATTTATAATTGTGTATCGTTATAGATGAGAGTACTCAATTTAATTGCCAGTTTAACTAAGCAAATGTAGGTTGAATAAAATCTTTATTCTGTACCAAAGCGCCGATATCTACTTCAAACCAATCATTGCCATCTACATCCTCATAGACTTGCTTAATAAACTGTAAATCAGACATATCAGTACTAGCCAGCGCCTTTACTTTCATTGCATCAACACTACGTAAACCAACTAAACTTTCAATTAACAATGCCGCCTGCGTAGTAGTTTCTGAGCTTAATAAGACGATTCTATTGTTTGCAGATTTATGAGTTGGTGGTAACTGTAGAAAATATGCCAAATCTGATACGTTATATAAATTACCACGTATATTGGCAACACCCAAGAACCATGATTGTGTTAATGGAACAGCTTGTACTGCTGGCATAGGTAAAACTTCACTTACGTCATTTAGGTTGATTAGTAATTTCTTTGCCCCAACAATTACGCCCAAGCGGGACGTGTCAACAACACTACCCTGCTCAACGGCTTGCTTCAATTTTAAAAGAATTGACTCTTGAAACTCACGTAAATTTGAAGATTTAGCCAAAACTAGCCTAACGTTTTAATTAAAGCTAATAGACTCTCGCCAATCACAGGCTTAGTAACGCAAGCTTTGGCACCCATTTTCATAGCCCATGCTAAATCAGTTGCTTGCGACTTTCCTGTGCATAAAATTACAGGAATATGAGCAGTACTTGCATCCTTAGTGAGTGTTCTAGTCACTTGAAAGCCAGTTAAACCAGGCATCACCACATCACACAACACTAAATCAGGTGGATTTGCCGCTACTTTAGCCAAACACTCCTCACCACTTTCCGCGCCGATGACTTCGTAACCAGAAGTTTCTAGCAACTCAGTTAAAAAAAACCGATCTGTTGCAGAATCATCTACCACTAAAATTTTTTGAATTGTCATTATTATTCCGCCTTTTCTTGATCAGCTCTATAGGCCGTAGCGTAAGTTTGTACTGCATTAAGCAGCGATTCTTGTGTAAAAGGTTTCGTTAGATACTGGTCTGAACCGACCATGCGGCCACGTGCTCTATCAAATAAACCATCTTTACTCGAAAGCATTATTACAGGAGTTGATTTAAATCGTGCATTTCTTTTAATTAGAGAGCAAGTTTGATAACCATCGAGTCGCGGCATCATAATATCAACAAAAATCAAATCAGGATGTTCATTTGAAATTTTGGCTAATGCATCAAAACCATCTTCAGCCAATATAACTTCGCAGCCCGAGGCTTTAAGAAATATTTCAGCACTACGGCGTATTGTAATACTGTCATCAATGACCATGATTTTCATTTTGCTCATTAACTGCTCTTGCGTCAATTTTTCTTGGATCAATATTTCCTGACTCACCAATAAGCTCCCTTTACATTGATACGCAACAATACCAAATGCTTTTGCCACATTTAATCATGACTCATTTTATATACAGAACCACTTAATTAGCAACACCACCACACACTTTTTAACAAAGAAATTACATTTTCATTACAATTATGTGTAGTCGTCATCTATAATAAAACCAATAGTAGCAACAAAAAACTTAAAAGATCAACAAGGCTTGATATATGAAGCCGTAATCCAAGGGGTTTGTATGATAGTAAGGCAAGAATCGTTAACGGCTAAAATGACATTAAAAGACCTGCCGCCGAACTCGCCCCTTCCTACATCCAGTCTAGTGCTGGTATTTGGTTCTGTAAAACGCTTTAGTGAAGCTAAGTTACAATCTATATTAAAAATGCGTTACCCCACTGCACAAATCATCGGATGCTCAACTTCTGGCGAAATTAATGCTACAGGCGTATTTGATGACAGCTTGCAAATTACTGCGATTCAATGGGAAAAAACTGTGCAGCGTATCACGCATACGAAAATGACCAGTATGCAGAACTCGTTTGAAACTGCGGCAGGATTAGCGCAACAATTAAAATCGGATAGCTTGAAAGCTGTACTGGTTTACTCTGATGGATTACACGTGAATGGTTCAGAGTTGCTAGATGGTTTCAAAAGCGTGTTGGGTGAAACTCCGGTAATGGGCGGCATGGCTGGCGATGGATTTGGCTTTACTAAAACCGTGCAACTTTTTAACGAAACTATTTCAGACGGCTTGGTCATCGCAGTAGGTTTATATGGCAACAATCTAATAGCCGCCACAGGTGTTGGTCGAGGCTGGAAACCCTACGGCCCCCCACGTAAAGTAACTAAGTCAGAAAAGAACATGGTATTAGAACTAGACGGGAAACCAGCACTTTCACTCTATCGCTTATATATCGGCGAGCATTCAGCCAAAGGTCTTCCCGGTAGTGGCTTGAAATTTCCATTTGCCATTATTGAAGAAGGTAAGCGTGATATTGAAAAAATTCGTACATTGCTTGCTATTGACACCACTAACAACAGCTTAACCTTTGCTGGTAATGTCAATGAAGGCGAAACAGTGCGCTTCTGTCAGGCAACTCATTACCGCTTGTTCGAAGGCGCTTGTGATGCCGCACACTTAGTTGC
>DAIDAH010000132.1 GCA_027310735.1 Methylotenera sp.
GCCCAGCGTGTTGCATGGTCTGCATTAATAGATCAACTAAATATTCTCTCTGAACCAACTTTAGTTATCGAGAGTGTTGTCAAACCTGCTCAACCTATTACAACTAATCAAGAACCATTAATAACAAAAGATACATCTGGAGTTATAGAACTTGAAGTCATTGATAATTTGACTCCAGCATCTAACCTTGCCAAGCTTATTCAGGAAAAATCTGCCGGATTATCTATCCAAGAAGATGAGCGACAAGCTTGGGCGGATGATATTACTCGTAAACTAAAAGCCGCATTAAATGGTTATGGCCTTCAAGCTGCCGTGCTTGGAACACGGCTCACACCTAATGGATGTTTGGTGAGACTTGCAGGTTCCGATAGATTACGCGTAGAAGATATTGAAGCAAAACGTACTCAATTACTGACTACTCATACTATAAATTTAGTAACAGTCCAGCCCAAGCCTGGCGAAATCGTTGTTACTATTGCTGGCTCAAAAAGACAATCTGTTTCATTATGGGACTTGTGGGCTCGAAGAAAAGTTAATCGAAATGCCGCAGGTATTAACACCTCATTTTTGCTTGGTCAGCAGGAAATTAACGGCGGACTATTGTATCTAAATCTAGGAAGTGAATTTGGTGGATTATCATCTCATGAACCTCACTCGCTTGTAGCGGGCGGAACAGGCAGCGGAAAGTCTGTTCTGATACAAGCTATGTTATTAGATATTGCAGCAACCAATCCAATTCAATCAGCACAAATTATACTGATAGACCCTAAAATGGGAGTTGATTATTCAGCATTAGAAGACCTTCCTCATATGCGTGAACCGATAGTAGTAACTAAGGAACGAGCAAATGAAGTACTTTCATCACTTGTAGATGAAATGGAAAATCGCTATAGATTGTTTGCAGCTGCAAGGGCTCGAGATTTAGCTACTTACAACCTAAAAGCTGAACCTGCCGATAGATTGCCTATGGTGTTTGTAGTTCATGATGAATTTGCTGATTGGATGCTTGATGATGCATATAAGAGTGCAGTTAGCGCAGCAGTGCAAAGATTAGGAGTGAAAGCTAGGGCTGCTGGTATTCATTTAATATTTGCTGCTCAACGTCCAGATAAAGACGTCATGCCAATGCAGCTAAGAGAAAACCTGGGTAATCGACTAATCTTAAAAGTAGCAAGTGAAGCTACTTCTAAAATTGCTCTAGATCGCCCTGGCGCTGAGCTATTGCTAGGCAAAGGTCACCTTGCAGCTAAACTAAATGGTGAACAAGGTTTAGTGTACGCACAAGCTCCTTTTCTGTCTGATGAAGATATATCAATGGCTGTAAATGCAATTATTCAAGATAACCTTTAGAAATTAGCAAAGTAAATATGAAAATTGATGACGCAACTGAAACAATTACAAGATACTTTAACGAAATAATTGGCATCCTGATCCCTGGGGCAGTATTGGTATCTGGATTAGTAATAATGCATTCAGATGTATTTAATCTACCTGTAGATCAAATTCAAAGCACGGGTAATTTCTTCCTCGCATTCATTTTGATCTTATTATATTCTTTGGGTAACGGCATATTAGCAATTGATTCACTTCTAGGAAAAATGTCCTCTGTAATATATTCACTTCTAGAAAGAATACCCCAATTAACTTCTTGCCTTGTTAAAAGGAAAGAGAAAAAGACTAAAAACCTAGAAAATAAAGATTCTTATATTCAGTTTTGCAAGCTTATATCGAATAAGATGAAACAAGAATCCTCGGATCAAGCCTCTGCTAACGTGACAATAAACTGGAGTTACCACGATGCTAGAAGTATCGCTATGTCAGCTTCATCTGAGGCTTCTTCATTAGCAAGGAGGTTTATGTTTATTTCTTCACTATGTAATGGAGTTGGAACAGCATTATTAATCATCATGATAGACTTTTCTATATGCACTTTTTTTGCTCCGAAAGCATTATTCCAGTATGCTGATGCATGGCCTGCTAATGTGCAGATCTTCCTGCAATTGTTATCAGTATATGTATTTTTTAGGCGCGGTGAAGAGTTTTATATCAGAGCCATGTCAACACCTTTTGCAGTTGCATTGGCTGAGTTAAGTTTAAAGAAGACAACAAATGAAAGTCCAAAAAGTTAAGAGTGTAATTTATTTATCAGGTGGATTTAAGTCTGGTTGGCAGACCCAAGTTAAGCATCTGCTTTCAGCATATGAATTATTGGATCCAAGCACACATCGGTTAGAAGATCCTAAAGAATATACAAAATGGGATTTAGATGCTTTGGATCGTTGCGACATAGTTTTAGCTAATATAGAAGAATCTAACCCCGGTGGATACTCCTTAGCTTTGGAAATTGGTTATGCTAAGGCGTTAGCAAAAAAGATAGTTCTGGTAGATCAAATAAAAGATCCACAAAAAAATAGATATTTTGAAATGGTTAAACAAGTATCAGACATAACTTTCAATGATCTCGATCAAGCGTTGCAGTATCTTCTAGTTACAAATTAATATTGCTATTTATGACAAATATTGCAGGCACCACCGCCCTCATCCATACCATATAAATCATCAATATCTTCAATACGATCTTCTATAACTGGCCGTAAGGGATTAATCGGACGTTTACTTAATTCCCGTTGCTTACGCCGTTCGTAATCTTCAGTAATTTGTTTCACTCTCTCTGGCTTTTCTAACTCACCAAGAGGCTCTCCTTCTGTCCATGTAAATGGTGAGCCATGCTCTAATGCGTTTTTTTCATAAAGCTTAGCCTCATCAAATGCATCAGGATGACGATCTTTTAAGCGAACCCATTCTATTTTTTGCTGGAAAAAGCAAAACGTGCAACCACTACGAGAACGCCAATCATAGTACTTAGGGAGCCCTACACCTGATGAGTCAAGAATATCCATGACACCTCTCTTATCAATTCCAGCTTCCCTAAAAGGCAACTTCACTATCAAGTTATCATGCTTAGAGATATAACCCTCACGATATTCTTCATCTGCACGAATAGCAACATAACTTGTAACTGTATCCCCAGCAGCCAGCATTGGTCTAATCCATTGTTCAAACGGAGCAAGTTTAAGTTTTCTGGTACACCAACGCGTCTGTGCTGAAGGCAGAAAATTATTGTATTCCCTAAGCCAGAAATCAAATCCTCGTTTGGGGTTCAAGCGTAAGATAGGCTTCCCAAGGTAACCCTCAAGCATTCCCAAGAACTCATATACTTCAGGTAGCTCTTTTCCTGTATCAGTAAAAAAGTAATCTACGTCTAATTCAGGATATGTTTGGCGGACAAAAACTGCTAAAGCAGCACTGTCTTTTCCGCCTGAAATCCCAAGAACATGTTTTTCAGCCATCAGACTTCTCCGGTAATTCACCGTCCAAGGTCAATTGAAGTCCTGTACGCGCCAATACTGCCAATAGGACATCAATACCCATCCCTTCGGCTTTTAGTCTCACTATAATTTCATTGCTTAAACTCTCAACTGCCTTAGTATGTCTATCAGAAATTGAGAATTCTCTAGATATTGTTTTTGTCTGCGCACCAGCACCAATTACGATTGCGAATGCTTCACTCTTCGGAGTTCTACCTCTAACAGAAACCAAAGCTTCTGTTTGTCTAAAGCGCAATGCAAATCGAGCAATTTCAAGTAGAGAGGAATCTATGTCCCGATCATTCCAATCACGCGGTGGCTTATTAGCCGCCAAACTTAAAATTCCTTCTATACTTTCTTTGCTACCATCGTGCTTCGCCAAACGAGCTGCAAATGCATCCTGTCTTAGATCTCCAGTAACATTGGCTAATGTTTCTGCACGTGCTCGAAGCCTATCTAGACTGTCAATTGGTGCATCTAAAGTTTCAAGCATAGTAGCCTCAATTCTGTGCAAAAGAGCTTCATAAGCCTCAACAAGTTCGACAACCGGGCCACGTAGCGCTTTAACGTAGTCTGCTCCGCTCGAGCCCTCAAGCATAGCGGCCAGGTCAACAAATAAAACTTTGTGAGGATCACTAGCCTTTAACAGAGTATCTCGCACAGAGCGTGCTTCTTGAGATATGCTGTGAGTTCTTTGGCTCCATGCAGGCAAACCAAAAACTAAAGAGACTAGGCCACGCGCTGCCTCTAAAGGATCACGTGCCGCAGAATTGACCCCCACACTTTTTAGAATATCAGCAATTCCTGATAGGATATGAGCCTTTTCCTCGTCTATAATAATCCAGCGTAAAGAAAAACGGCGTTCGTCTTGAAGATATTCATCAATGTCAGCATCAGTTAACTTAGGGATGAATATCCCATCCTTGTAAACAGCAATATTTCCTTTATGCGCAAGCATGAAGGCTGTAAGAATTACATGCTTGGCGCCGTTACGAACCCCATATGGTGGTGCAGACCATAAATCATGAATCTCAGTTACACTAACACGTGTCGCAGTATCCGAAAACAAACCCTTAGCATCATCCCAAAGCCTTTTAAAAGTTGACGCATGCTCCTCATCTGGTGGCAAAAAGCGGAAGATGCCATCTGAATCTTTTCGATGAAGACCAGTGCTTCGTAGTAATGTTTCATAAAGCCCACGCTCAGCAGGGAAACCAACAATTCCGAGACTCTCCTCCTCCTCATAATCAAGCATACAGTAGAGTAAATCACGGCGAGCTTTTACGCTGTTGCTAGAGAGTTTATCTCGGTTTACCAATTCGCTCCAAAGCTTTGGGGCGTTTTCGTAAGTAATATCAGCTAGATTCGACGCAAGCGTTGACAAACGGGAACCCGAATAGATCTCTTGAGCCCCCACTACCCATTTTGCATTTATAACAGCTGCTCGTAGTTGCTCTTCAAGACTTGCTTGAACGATAGATAAGCGAGCCTGGACTTCCCTTCTAGCAACAGGGTCGCCACTTAGCTCGTGCCTAGATTGCACTACCTGTAAAGATAGCAACTCAATGCCGAGATCGTCAATTCGCTTATGATTAGGAGCTATCCCTATAGAAATAGGCCAAGGTGTAATTTTTGAATATTCTTGGCAATACTGAAGAGCGGTTGAGAGATTTGAATCCCTTCCTGGCAGTGCCAATAGAAATAAACCAAACTCACCTTTTTGGGGTTTAAAATTATCTGCAATCTGCTTTACATCTTCTAGTCGGCATAGTGCTAATTCCATCCATCGCATCGTGCCGGTTTCATGGTAATGCCTTTTAGCTATAATTGGATATAAATTTGACAGACTCGACAAAAGTGCAAAGTCTATGCCTGGAAGACTTGCTCTCGCCTGAGAAATGGCTGCATCAATATCAAAATCACTTCCCTCAAATACGGACCATGCCCCTATATGTTTTTTGAATAGAACCACACGCCACTTAGATAATTGCTCAAGCGCAGCGTCTATATCAGATTTTGATTTATCAAAAAATAAAGAGAGTAATACATCTGTTTCAGCAGCTAGACCAGAACCGTTCCTAAAAAGATCAATGATTGCAATGTTTTTTATTAGCGAAACATGAAGAGGATCACTTGTTTTTGCTTCAGTTCGTTCAACGGCCTCTACGGCCTGCGCCCATCTATGGCCATCTGGAGAGGAAAGTATTGCTGGCTCCAAATTTGCACGTAAATAGTCCCAATAATGACTAGGTGTATACCATCCAACAAAATCAGAAGTTGTCGCCTGAAGATATGATAGGAATCCGTTAGGCTCTACAGAGGCGAGAAAGCCAAAGGTACTACGCTCATTTTGTCCAAACTGACGCTTGGAAATTGGGCCTAGCAATGCGGCCATTGCTGGATGCAAAGGCCAACATGCATTAAGACTAATTGAAAAGTTTACACCTACAGCCGGTCGTCTAGTTCTTATAGACTGAGCTATGACCTCAGATGCATTAACAGCCCATGAAGGCCTTTTGTCCGACTCTATAGCCCTGCCAATAAGTTCTACAACCTCGTCACTAGCTGCAACAAGGGGTATATCAGCAAAACGTCCTTGCACCTTTGCCCAGTCATCACGTATATCGATTCCAAGCCTGGCTGCATATTGGCTAAAAGATTGATGAAGAATGCCAACTACAACAACATTTCCGGAGGTTCTCGCTGCCGCCTCTGCAAGTTCCTGAAAGAAATAGACATCATCACCGGCCCCTAAAGCGGTGGCCTCAAGAAACTTGCCCATCTCATCAATAATAAGTAAAACACCATCAAATGCCCCGTCTTCAGAAGCCGAGCATAAATCAGCGATAACTGAGGATGGCGAGATGCTCTCTAGACCAATGTTTAATCCTTTTACTCGCTTTAAGGCTATTGCCAATTCATTAGCAATACTAGCGCGTTTTCCAACCAAGGGCAAAACTAGCCAGCCACGCCGAACCGGGAAAGCCTTATCAAAGGCTGACATACTGCTTAGTGGTAGAATTTTGCGAGCTTTAGCTCTCAACTTTTTGTCTGGTACAAGTGCACTAGAAAGGGCGACAGCTAAAGAAGATTTCCCGCCACCGAAGGGGCCAGTCCAAGTAAATGCACGCTGATTACTTTCGAGCAATTGTCTAGACATGCTGCCCAGCACAGCCGATGCAGTTCCATGGCAAATGTAACCCTCCAGCGCATCAGATCTCCCTAAGTCGACATCAATTCTAATTGAACGTTGATACTGTCGTGTTATTCGCACGACATCCGATAGCTTTGTATTTTGAGCGTCAGACATATGCTTTCTCAATCATTAGTTCGCTCAATGCATTAATCTCAAATGACTTTCTATGCACTTGCCTCAATCCTGCGGTATCAGTCCAGGAGAGAACCCCGCCAGTTAATTCGTCTAATGCCAACAATCTTTCTGCAACGGACTCTTCATCAAGTTTAAAAACTCTGCCAGGCGAGCCTTCGGCATATGCTATGGCTTCAAAGGCTAGCGAACTAAGGCCGCTAGATGTTCTATCCCAGAAATCAATCAACGCATAAGCAAACACACCATCTTTAAGAGTCGCTTTCGGCCCTCTTCTAAATGCAAAGTACCCTTTGTGCTCTTCATGAATTAGTCCTAATTCGGCAAGCATAGGCTCAGCATAATCTTCTGGAGAACCTCCGAGCGATCGAGGTGCATAACTACGAAGGCAGGTTTCAATATCTCTCGAGAGCGTTGATGCAGATAACTTCCTTTTAGGATCAAGCCGTCGCGCAAAATCAGCTAACGGAGCCTCGAGATCTTCTCTTGAAAATGAAGGGGAAGTAACATGATTGAATAACCAAAACCAAGTAGTTGAACGGTTACCACGTCCGGCAAGCCACCAATGGACAAACCACACGGTTGAAGGATTTTCGGAATATGGATCCAATCCACCATTCTTGAAAATAGTGATCGCATTGGGAGAAATTGTATATGCTGCAGGCATGTCATCTCTCAAGACATCACAAGCAAGAGCCCAATGGCGTATCGAAGCAACCATATTCTTGCCAACACCAAACTGTGCTATCGCACTATCGTCTGAAAATGTTGATTTTGGAACTGTCCAATCTAATTTGGCTTGATCAAATGCTTTTTTTAACCACATTTGCCGAAGCGGGAATGTTTCATGTCCAGAGAAATGCGCTTTATAATTTGTCGAAAACGAGGTAACTTTCATTGAGGGACTATAACATCAACTGGAGGTAGTCGCCAGTAGAGAAAGTATTTACATGTGACAAGTTCTTTAC
>DAIDAH010000133.1 GCA_027310735.1 Methylotenera sp.
CGTTTCTGCCAGGCTACCTACACATTTTTCTACAATCACAGTGCCGGCCACACCACGGCGGCCAGTAGTGTAAGTGCTGTTAATTACCGCGCAGTCGTCGCTGGTGAGCACTGTTGCGTTTTCGAAAGGTAGCATTTCTGCGGCCATTTCAAAATTCATCACGTCTCCTGCGTAGTTTTTTACAATAAATAAAATGCCTTGGTCAGCGTGTACTGCCTCAGCCGCGGCGAGCATTTGATCTGGTGTTGGTGATGTGAATACGTAACCTGGGCACGCTGCATCTAACATACCATAGCCTATATAACCAGCGTGGAGTGGTTCGTGACCTGAGCCGCCACCAGAAATAATGGCGACTTTGTTCGCGGCTTTATTTTTACGTGTAATGAAGTTTGGGTCTAAATGCAGACTTACTAAGTCAGCATGTGCGGCACTAAAGCCGCTTAAGCTTTCAATTAAAACATCATCAACTTTATTAATAAATTTTTTCATGTTGTGACCTTAACATTGGATCGCTATCAAATGAGTTAATTATTTCTTATTTTCCAGAATAAGCTTACAAGTGGCTTCTATCATTAATTGGCAGCTTTTAGCGCCGGGGTCAATATGACCAATCGCGCGTTCACCCAGCCCTGCCGCACGGCCTTTGGTGGCGATTAAGTCTTTAGTTGCTAGCATACCTTGCTCGGCAGTGCGTATGAGTGTGTTGCATATCAATTGCGTATCAGCATTTTGAGAGGTGAGTGTTTTGAATGTATCAGCTATAGGAATCAGCACATCTAGCATGGTTTTTTCGCCTATATCGGCCTTGCCTCGCTGACGAATGGCTTCAACGCCAGCAGCAAAGGCTGTAGCAATTTTTTCCGTGGTGTCATCGCCATTTTCTTTGAGTGTTTTTGCCATGCTCATAAAAAAACTTGCCAATAATGGCCCAGAAGCACCGCCAATCGTACTCAGTAGTTTCATACCAATTTTTTGTAGTGCGGCATCAGGGCTTAATGTTGCAAGTTCGCCTTGCATTTCTACAATCGCGTGCGCTCCACGCGTCATATTGATGTAGTGGTCACCATCGCCAATTGCGCGGTCGAGGGATTCCAGTTCGGACTCATGCGCTACGATTGAGGCTTGTATTGACTGTGTGGCAGATAGAATAATCGATGTTTGCATCGCTATATATTAACTCTAATTTTTAATAAATTAATGCATATTTTAACTGTACTTTTAGTACATATTTATCGATATGTTGTATAAATTATTTTAAAGTTGACATTGTTAATGAGAATCATTATCATTTGGTTATGGGTAGAGATGAAGAACATTTTGTTGGTAAATTAAACACCGGCACGCTGATAGGTAATAGTGACGCAACTTTAATGACAGGCACAAGTGACATAGCTAGCAGAGTGGTGACTAGCGATACTTTGTTTGCAGGTAGGCGTGAGTTGCTGATTACGCATTCTGGTGAAGCGTATCGTTTACGTCTGACAAATCAGGGTAAGTTGATTTTGACTAAGTAATGGAATTGCAAAGTTAAGCGTAGAGAGAAACATGTTACTTAATCCAAATATGAATATCAGTTTAATGGTGAATGCGTTAGCACCCATGCGTGCTAGTGGACTAGCTGTTGATAATCAGCAGACTACATCTTATGTAACGCTTGTGCTGGTAGTGGCTGTGCACTTGTTTGGTTTTGCGTGGTTAATTAATAATAAAGTGGTGCAGCCTGTTGTTAAAGAATCTATGTCACCCATGATAGTGAGCTTCGTTGCAAGCGTTGCAACACAGATGACTGTGGCGAAAGAATCAACAGTGCCGATACTAAAAAAAATTGCAATTAAAAAACAGCCTCAGGTTGTAAGTGCAAAGCTACCAATAGCCGAGTTAGTGCCAGTCGAATCAACAAAGCAAGAGTCGCTTGATAAAGATAGTACGCAACAAACCTCAATAGAAGCAGCAAAAACATCTGAATTTGTTGAAGAAGTGAAACAGAAAGTTGAAGCTGAAGCTGAAGCGGTAATTGAACCGCCACGTTTTGGAGCAGCCTATTTGAATAATCCGGCACCTGAATATCCGTCATTATCAAGGCGTTTTGGTGAGCAGGGACGTGTACTGTTACGGGTATTAGTTTCGATAAGTGGTAATGCTGAAAATGTACAAATAGAAAGTAGTAGTGGCTTCGTCAGGTTGGATCAGGCTGCAATTCAAGCTGTAAAAGGTTGGCGTTTTATTCCAGCTAAAAAAAACAGTCAGCCAATTAGCGCTTATGTGCTGGTACCTGTGAAGTTTTCACTTGATGGTTAAAGTGAGCCTAATAAACGATGGCTGGCTCATAGCTAGGTTAGACGTAGTTAGCAGCAATATTTATTGGTTAAATAAAAGGATGTATTGAAATGCAAGATGGATACGAATTTAACGGTTTAGGTTTTATAGTGGCAGGCGGCTTGGTATCAATCGGTGTGGCAGTGGCCTTACTGATAATGTCAGTGGCAAGTTGGTATTTAATTGTGACTAAGAGCCTGCATGCATGGCATATGCGTGCGGCATTTAAACTTTTCACACAGAAATTTTGGAGCTCACCAAGTTTGGTGTTGGCCAAGCAAGATCATGCGATTGCTTTAGCCAACTTTGCAAAACAATCAATCGCGGCGGCTGAGCATCACCAGTTACATGTAATGAAAAGTGTTGAGGTTATGGGTAACGATGTGATTTCAAGAGATGAGTTTGTTGCTCGGGCAATGAATCGCAGTCTTGCAGAAGAAAGCGCAAAATTAGAGAGTGGACTAACTGTGTTGGCTTCGGTAGGTAGTGTGTCTCCATTTGTGGGTTTATTTGGCACTGTATGGGGCATTTATCATGCACTTGCTGGTATCAGCCAAAGTGGTCAAGCTAGCTTAGATAAGGTTGCAGGACCAGTTGGCGAGGCTTTGATTATGACTGCGCTTGGTTTGGCGGTGGCGATTCCAGCTGTGTTAGCTTATAACGGATTGGTGCGCAGTAACCGTGTGTTAGTGAGCCAAATAGAAAGTTTTGGCTTTGAATTGCATACCTTACTCACGACAGGCGCAGTGATTCAGTTTCAAGCGGAACCAGTAAAGGCTCATGCACAAGAGGTGAAAAGTAGTCTGCGTGGGATAGAGGTGCCAGCATGATAGGTTCAGGTCAAGGCGTGGGAGTATCCAGCCACACGGCTCCTATGTCTGAAATTAATACCACACCATTGGTTGATGTTATGTTGGTGTTGCTGGTCATTTTTATTATCACTGCGCCATTACTGACGCATGCGGTGAAAATTGATTTACCTCAGGCAAGTAGCCTGCCTTTACCTGAAAAGCCAGAGGTTGTTTCAATTTCGATTAATGCCTCAGGCAAAATGTATTGGAGAGATGTTCCCTTGGTGCAAGGTGAGCTTAAAGTAAAGCTGCAGCAAGCTGCCCAACAAAAACCGCAGCCAGAGCTCAATATACGAGCAGATAAGGAAACGCGCTATCAGGTGCTGGCTGAAGTGATGGCTGATGCGCAGAATGCTGGCATTACTAAATTAGGTTTTGTGAGTGTGCCAGTTTCTAAATAACCAGTAACTGAATAGTTGGATCACAGACTATGACATAGCAATTCAATCGTAATATTTTATTAGCATTACCAGCAAGCCACCGCAAAGTATCGCCTTTAGCCAGCTAAATTTTCAATTTTTAAGGAAAACTTAACATGGCTTATCATTCTTCTCGCAAACTAAAACCACTATCAGTGGCTGTCGCTATGATGTTTACAGTCACCCCCATCAGCTTGCTGGCTGCTGAAGACACTCTATCAACAGATATTAAGCTGCCAACTGAAACACAGGCAGAAAGTGACAGTATCAGTGACCAGACATTGCCGACCGTTAATGTTAAAAGTAGTAAGCAAACGGCTACAGCCGATGGATATCAAGCGACTAAAACGCGGGTCGGTAAAGTGTTGCAGGATCCACATGATATTCCGCAAGCCATCACTACTGTTACGAATAGCCTGATGCATGACCAGCAAGTAGGCTCGCTACGAGAGGCTCTGCGTAATGTTTCTGGGCTAACCTTTAATGCAGCTGAGGGCGGCCGTTCTGGTGACAATATGAACTTACGTGGCTTTTATACCTTTGGTGATATTTACCTTGATGGTATTCGAGATACCGCACAATATAATCGTGAAACATTTAATTTGGAGCAGGTGGACGTGTTGCGTGGCTCAGCGGCTATGTTGTTCGGTCGCGGGCAGGCTGGTGGTGTCATTAATCAGGTGTCAAAAACAGCAAAGTTGTATGATGAAAATACAATGTCAGCCAGCTTGGGTAATGATGGTTATCAACAATTTACAGGTGATTTTAATAAGCAGTTAGCGGAAACAACCGCGATTCGCTTGAATGTGATGGATCGTGCTGAAGAAACGTATCGTGTTAATCCGGCCAATGGCGATCACCCAGAATTGAATCGTAAGGGGGTTGCCATTAGCTTTGGCACAGGTATTGGTACAAATGACGAGTTGTTGTTGAGCCATATATACACTCAAACGCGAGATGTTCCAGATTATGGTATTTCATTCGTGAATAATCGTCCTGTTAATACAGCGTCGATTAATGACAACACTTTTTATGGCGGTAGTAAAAACTTTGATGATAGTGACACCAATATATCTAGCATTACTTTTATGCACAAGTTTTCAGGCGATACGCAATTGCGTACACAGTTACGCCATGCTGACTATGAGCGTGCTTACTGGACTAAAACGCCAAGTGCTACCTTATTGCCACAGGCTGATTACAGTGTGGGCGGCAATCCTACACGTTCAACGGATTACACAACAAATACCTTGCAGTCGGACTTGAGTACTAAGCTGACTTTAGCTGGTATGAAGCATCAGGTTTTGATGGGATTTGAATATTTAAACGAAGATTCTAGCCGTACGACGTTGCAGCCTTTTGATCCTAGCACTGGGTTGCCTATCTTTGGTACACGGACGCAAGTGAATGCGGCAATTGCCGCCAATGGCGTGTTTTATGACAAAAATTTATTGTCTACAGATACGCCAACTACATTCAATGCAGATAATTATGCGGTCTACGCACAAGACACCATTGAGATTGTGCCTCAATGGGATTTATTGGTAGGGGTACGCCGTGATGAAATGAAGGCTAACTACTCCAGTGCGACTTCGCCGACTTTAAATTATGGTGAGAATAGTTATAGAGCTGGCTTGTCTTGGCATCAAACACCTGAAAACCACTACTATGTAAGCTGGAGTGACTCATTTAGCCCAACAGCTGATTTGTATCAGCAGACAGTAGCAGCGCTTCCAGCCGAGCGAAGCAAAACGCTAGAGATTGGTGCTAAATGGTTATTACTTGATGGAGACTTGGCTTTACGTACAGCGCTATATCGCACAACGAAAGATTGGGAACGTAATACTGATTTAGAGTCAACGTCTGCGGTGCTTACTAAAAAGCGTCGTACCGATGGTGTGGAGTTCGAGTTGGCCGGACGTATTGCTGACCATTGGGAAGTGTTTTCAGGCATCGCCTTTATGGATGCGAAAATCCTAGAGGTGGCTGAAAATGTAAATGCGACAACTGGGGCAATTACTTATGCTGATGCCAGATTTGTAGGGCAGCGCGCACGGAATACACCAGTCGCCACGTTTAATGTTTGGACTACCTATCAATTTGCACGTAATTGGAAGCTGGGTGGTGGGGTTGAGGCTAAGGGGAATCGTTATGGTTACAATCCATCGCAGACAGCGGCACAAACCTCTACTGCAACTGGCACATTTAACACAGGGTCATTTAATCCTAATGTGTTGCCTGGTTACGCACGTGTAGATGCGATGCTGACATATGAAGTGAGAAAATGGGCCGTACGTTTGAATGTTAAAAATCTGTTGAACAAAATCTATTACGACTCATTGTACGATAACGGTGGTTTTTCAGTGCCAGGTAATCACAGAAGCGTCATTATCACTACCGAGTACAAGTTTTAACCGTGATGAATTTTGCTCATTTTTATGTTTACTGATTATTGTTAGGATTAAAAAATGCTGTTGCGCGTACCTCAAGTATTGAATGCCAATGAACTTAAGCAAATGCAGGCACTTATGGCGAAGGCAGAGTGGATTGATGGGAAAGTGACTGCAGGTACGCAATCGGCGCAGGTGAAACGTAATATTCAATTGCCGGAAACTTCGGCCGATGCAGAGGCTGCGCGTCAGATTGTGCTTAAAGCCCTGAGTCGCAATGCGCTGTTTTTTTCGGCAGCATTACCTAAAAAAATCTATCCGCCACTGTTTAATCAATATCGTGATGGCATGGACTTTGGGTCACATATTGATAATGCCGTCCGTACGCATGCTATTTCTGGTATGCATGTGCGGACTGATATTTCCTGTACATTATTTATAACAGATCCGGAAAGTTATGATGGCGGCGAGCTAGTCGTTGAGGATACTTATGGGCAGCAAATGGTCAAGCTGCCAGCAGGGGATATGGTGATGTACCCCGGGACGAGTCTGCATCATGTTAGACCAGTCACCCGCGGTGCAAGGCTCGCCAGCTTTTTCTGGGTACAAAGTATGATCCGAGATGATGTACAGAGAACGCTGCTGTTTGATATGGATGCGGCGATAGTCACTTTGCGCCAGCAAATGGGTGATACTGCGCCTGTTATTCGCCTAACTGGTAACTATCACAACCTCATCCGCATGTGGGCAGACACTTAATTGATTGAGAGTATATTTACTTAGTCTATACCTAGTCGCCCGATGTATTATAAGCACGATGTGTAGAATGGGCGCTAGCCTGTGGCTTAGGCCTTAAAAAAATCATGCTTTTTTCTCTATGGGATTGTTCATTTTTCGATGAAAATACGCACTTAACATCATGCTGGTGGTGAAGTGGATGAAGGAATATTGGCTGATTAAATCAGAAGCAATAGTGTGATACGATGAAATATGTGCTTAAAAATATGAGCCTGCGGGTTCGGCTTAATTTGTTGATAACGGCGCTATTGTTACTGTTTATGGTGGCTGTAGGTTATGTCATTATTAGCGGTACAAAGGCCTCGATTCAAGAGGGGGTTGAATCCGCGACACACGTGACTACGCAGTTATTGGATACCGTAATTATCAGTTCGGTACAAAATCCTGACTGGGGTTATACACATAATGTCTTGCGGCAGTTTTTGTTGTCACTTGGGCATGTGCGCAGCAATCAGATTAGGCTTTATAGTTTGAATGGCGTTTTGTTATATCAATCGCCTCCTTCAAAATTTCGTGTTGACGAGAATCCCCCGCAATGGTTTATAGATATTCTTGATCCACATGAAGAGTCTGTTACGCGTTTAGTGCGGTTTGCTAAGTTGGAAATTATTCCTGATTCATTGGGCGCTATTCGCGAAGCATGGAGCAAAGTGAGTCGATTGTTCTGGCTGGGCCTGACATTTTTTATTTTACTGAATGTGATGGTGTATTGGATGTTAGGGCATTGGCTACGTCCGCTACAGCCTATGCTAAAAGCGATTAACCAGATGGAGCAGGGCGATTTAAGTGCGCGGCTACCAAGGTTTAATTTGCCGGAGTTTGAGCGTATTGGGCATAGCCTTAATC
>DAIDAH010000134.1 GCA_027310735.1 Methylotenera sp.
GCTTGACACGGTGACCTCGCAGCCAAAAATCGTAGCTGATTCGGTGAATGATTTTGTACGGTCATTAGTAGAAGCATTGGTGATTGTGTTGGGTGTCAGCCTGATTTCATTGGGTTTGCGTAGTGGGGTTGTGGTGGCGATTACTATTCCAGTAGTGCTGGCGAGTACGTTTTTAATGATGCATCTACTGGACATTGGCTTGCATAAAATTTCGTTAGGCGCGCTGATTCTAGCTTTGGGCTTGCTGGTGGATGATGCGATTATTGCCGTTGAAATGATGGCCTCCAAAATGGAGCAGGGCTGGGATCGGTTAAAAGCAGCATCGTTTGCCTATACCTCAACTGCCAAGCCTATGCTCACGGGCACGCTGGTGACGGTGGCTGGCTTTTTGCCGATAGCAACTGCGGCATCGTCAACAGGTGAATATACGCGCTCAATATTTCAGGTATCTGCTATTGCATTGGTAATCTCATGGTTTGCTGCGGTGATATTTGTGCCCTATTTGGGCTATTACTTGCTACCAGATTATGCTCATGTACCGCAACCATCCAAGCTCAAGCAATGGCTTAAAGCCAAGCTAGGCGTGACCAAGCAAGATGGTGTTGTATCGAATGGCAACCATCATCACGATATCTATAACACGCGTTTTTATCAGGGGTTTCGTACCTTGGTGACAAATTGTGTACGGTACAGAAAAACGGTGATCGTGATTACGCTAGCTTTGTTTGTATTGTCCATCGCTGGATTCAGTAAAGTGCAGCAACAGTTCTTCCCTGACTCAACACGGTTGGAACTGGTGGTTGATTTACGACTGACTGAAGGTGCTTCTTATGCGGCTACTGATGCACAGGTGAAGAAGCTGGAGCTTTGGTTGCATAACTGGAATGTTAAAAACAAGGGCATTGAAAACTCGGTGGCTTACATTGGTAACGGTGCACCGCGTTATTACCTGCCGCTAGACGTGCAGATGCCGCATCGAGGTTTTGGGCAGTTTGTGATTTTGAGTAAAAATCTAGCTGCACGGGAGGCCTTGCGCAAAGACCTATTGACACTATTTGAGAATGACTTCCCAGAGCTGCGCGCCTCAGTATTGCGTTTAGAAAATGGGCCGCCTGTTGGCTTTCCCGTACAGTTTAGGGTATCAGGCACCAATATTCCGCAAATACGTGATATTTCACACCAGATTGCCGACATCATGCGAGCCAACCACAATTTGGTAAATGTGCAGTTGGGCTGGGAAGAGCCAAGCAAAGTCATGCATGTCAATGTTGACCAAGCAAAAGCGCGACTGCTCGGCATAAGCTCGGTTGATATTGCCAATGTACTCAATGGCGCCATGCAAGAGTTGTATATCAGCGAGTTTAGAGAGGGTAATGAGCGCATTGATTTAGTTGCGCGTGCACCAGCGTTTGAGCGCACCAAGCTATCACATTTGCCTGATTTGATGATTAACACTCCGGCTGGAGTGGGTGTGCCATTGTCACAAATTGCCACCATTACCTCAGACTTTGAAGAGGGCGTTATTTGGCGACGTAATCGAGAGCCGTCAATTACCGTGCGTGCTAACTTGCAGGGCAATTTACAAGCACCTGTCGTGTCACAACAAATTGAAGACAAACTGACAGAGATTAAAGCCAATTTACCTTTGGGCGTAAGCTTGGAAACTGGCGGCGCAGTTGAAGCTTCAGCCAAAGGCGCAACGTCGGTTGCTGCTGGTTTCCCGCTGTTTTTGATTGTGGTGCTCACCATATTAATGACTCAACTGCAAAGCTTCTCACGTGTATTTTTGGTGATATTAACTGCACCTTTAGGTTTAATCGGCGTCACACTTGCGTTGCTGGTGTTTGATAAACCATTTGGCTTTGTCGCGATGCTAGGCACGATTGCATTGTCTGGCATGATTATGAGAAATTCCGTGATTCTGGTGGATCAGATTGATCAGGATAAAGCATCGGGATTTCCGGAGTGGCAAGCTATTGTAGAGTCGACGATACGCCGCTTTAGGCCTATCGTGCTCACTGCTGCCGCTGCGATACTGGCGATGATTCCGCTCACACGCAGCGTGTTCTTTGGGCCGATGGCTGTTGCCATTATGGGCGGCTTAGCAGTTGCGACATTACTTACGGTGTTGTTTTTACCTGCATTGTATGCTGCATGGTTTAAGGTGAAAGTGCCAAATCTCACCAAAGAGCCTAGCTAACTTAAGTATATAGGCCAAGCACTTGCGCTATAATCCATCATCAATAATTTAAGCTCAATAAAATCTTAAGAGATTCAATATGACACAGACAGCACAATCAATAGATACACATGCTTCAGCTGGATTCAACATGCGCGAAGCTAGGTTTAATATGATAGAACAGCAAATTCGCACATGGGATGTACTGGATCCAGTCGTGCTGGAGTTGTTTAACACTGTGCCGCGTGAGAATTTTGTGGCGGAATCTCAAGTGGGCCTAGCATTTGCTGATGTTGAGTTGCCGATAGGCCATGGGCAAACCATGTTGTCGCCTAAAATAGAAGGCCGCATTTTACAGGCGCTGGACATTAAAAAAACCGACAAAGTATTACTTGTAGGTACGGGCAGCGGTTATTTAGCTGCATTGCTGGCAACGCTGGCAGCTCATGTACATGCGGTAGAAATTATTCCTGAGCTATCTGAAGTTGCAAAAGTACATTTGCAAAAACAGAATATCCACAATGTTACATTGTATGTGGCAGATGCAGCCAATGGCTTTATGCCGGCAGCACCTTACGATGTGATTGTATTTGCAGGCTCTCTGGCATTACGCCCAGTTGCTGCCGAGAAAATGCTTAACGTAGGTGGTCGCTTATTTGCGGTAATTGGTGAAATGCCAATTATGGAAGCAACGCTGACGCTACGCGTGAGTGAGGATGCATTTCGACATACAGCCATTTTTGAAACGTGCTTACCAGCATTGGTAAATGCACCACAAGCATCTAAGTTTGAGTTTTAAGTAAAAAGGCATTTGAGCCACATGCAGAAAAATCTCATTCTTGCTATTTCACTGGTTTGGCTTACCGCTGTAGGAGTTAGTAATGTGCTGGCCGCAGACGGGGTGTCTGGCGGCTCATTACAAGAAAAGCCGCAATCCTTGGTGGATATTTATCAGCGAGCATTGGCGCATGATCCCACATTGGCTTCGGCTGTCAGTGCAAATCAAGCCTCGCAGGAGTTGATTGAGCAAGGTAAGGCGTTATACCGCCCAACGGTGAATTTCAGTGCAGGTGCTAATGCTGTGAAATCTGATATTCATTATCTGAATTCTACTGTGCGTGATGGGCAGTCGAATTATGAAACTTATAATTACGGTGTTGATATGCGGCAGCCTATCTATCGTAAGCAAAACCTAGTGCAAATGGATCAAGCCAAAACACAGGTGAGTATTTCGGATAAGCAGTTGTATCTGAGTCGTCAAGATTTGATCTTACGCACAACGCAAAGCTACTTTGATGTACTGATTGCGCAAGACAAAATTGATTTGATAGTTGCCCAGAAGGCGGCAATTGTGAGTCAGTTAGAACAAGCTAATGCTAATTTTGAGGTGGGTACTGCGACCATTACGGATGTGAATGAAGCGCAAGCGCGCTACGATTTAGTCGTTGCGCAAGAAATAGCCGCCAACAATGAATATCAAATAGCTAAACGTTCGGTGCAGGCGATTACTGGCGAGATGCCACCAAAGCTGGCGACAGTTAAAGCCGACATTAAAACGAATTCGCTAACGCAGGCGATGGATAAGTGGTTGGAAGTTGCAGCGCAAAATAATCTGAACCTGCAAATTCAGCAAGATACCGTGAAATATGCAGAGCAAGACGTAGAGCGCTTGAGTGCGGGACACATGCCAACCTTAGATGCTGTCGCAAGCTACACCGATTCATATGCGAATGGTAGTCCTTCGGTTTTCGGCACAGGTAACGACCTTAAAATGGGCACGATAGGTTTGCAATTACAAATCCCTTTGTATCAAGGTGGCGCAATTAGCTCTCGAGTGAGACAAGCGGTGCTCAATAAACAAAAGGCGCAGGATGATGTGGAAGTTGCACGTCGCAAGGTTGAGCTGGACACGCAAAGCGCTTACATGAATTTGAATACCAGTATTGCGCAAGTAAAAGCTTATGAGCAGGCCTTAATCAGTAGCCAGAGCCAGGTAGATTCGACCAAGTTAGGTTATGAGGTAGGTGTGCGCACAAGTGTGGATGTGCTGAATGCCCAGCAGCAATTATTCTCTGCCAAGCGTGATTTATTACAATCTCGCTACAATTATCTGGTGAATATCATTCGCCTGAAAGCGGTCTCTGGCGTACTTGCAGAGGCGGATTTGGCAGATATTAATCAGCAGTTAGTATTGGCTAATGCACGTTAATTTGATGGCAAAAGCTGGCTTAGGCCAGCTGATTATCATTGATATGCAAACGCGGCTCACCGCCGTCATGCCGCAGGAAGCGATGCAGGCAGCCATTAGAAATAGCGGAATTTTAGCTACAGCCGCTACCATGCTAGAAGTACCCATATTGCTCACTGAGCAGTATCCAAAAGGCTTAGGGCATACTGTGCCGGAGTTGTTGGCGGTATTGCCTAATCCCCAAGCCGTAGAGAAAACCGTTTTTTCATGCATGGCTGAGCCTATATTTAGTCGTCAGCTTACCAGTGATCGTTCGCAGTTGATTCTAGCTGGAATAGAGGCGCATGTTTGTGTGCTGCAAACAGCGCTGGATTTAATCTCCACAGGCAAGCAAGTGTTTGTGGCGGAAGATGCCATTGTTTCGCGCAACCCTGCCAATAAAGAAAATGCCTTGGCAAGAATGCGCGATGCAGGTTGCATCATTACGAATACAGAATCGATTGTGTTTGAATGGCTAGGTAAAGCCGAAGGCGATGCTTTTAAGGTGATAAGTAAGCTTATACGCTAAATGTACAGCTTGTTAATTTATATAGGCCGCAAGTAAGACCAGTGTCCGCAAAGTTGCTCCGCGGCTATTTCCACTAAAGTGTAACGCGGCAGAGGCCATGTGCTGGCGCTTGCTTGCATCGGTAAATAGCATTTGAATGGAGAGTGCTAAATCTGCACTGTTCTGTACGCGTAGCGCGGCTTCTGCGCTAATCGCCTGTTCGGTGGCTTGCGCAAAGTTGAAGGTATGCGGGCCAATCAATACAGGTTTACCCATGGCACAGGCTTCAATCAGATTTTGTCCGCCGAGTGCTAGCAGGCTACCGCCGATAAACGCCACATCACAAGCCGCATAGTAGGTGAACATCCCGCCCATGCTGTCACCCAGAACATAGGCAATGTCGCTAGGTAAGGCAACTCCTTCCGCAAGTGATGAGCGGCGCACAAAGCTAACGCCACGTTTTTTAAGTAGTGTCTCCACTTCATCGAATCGCTGCGGATGGCGCGGCACGATAATTGTGAGCAAATCTGGCACTTGAGTTGCTGCAATCGCATCCAGAATCATGGCTTCTTCACCATCTCTGGTACTGGCAGCGAGGAATACTGGGCGGTGCTTGCCTAGCTTGCTTCGTAGCAACGCACCAAGTTCGGCAGCGGTATCTGGCGGCGTGACATCAAACTTTAAATTACCGGCGACTGTAATGTTGTTTGCGCCTATATTTTGCAGGCGTGCGGCATCTTTCTCGGTCTGCGCTGCAATGGCAGATAAGCTGAGTAAGCCTTCTTTAGCTAATGCGCCTAGCTTGGCATAACCGCGTGCAGACTTCTCTGATAATCGTGCATTGACCAGCAGCACAGGAATCGATTGTTGTTTGCAGCCAGCAATCAAATTAAACCAAAGTTCGGTTTCCATTAGTACGCCGATGACTGGCTTAAAGTGCTTTAAAAAGCGGCTGACCGCAAAAGGCACGTCATAAGGTAAATAAACGCGTTGAACGGTATTTCCAAATAATTGCTCGCTAGTGGCGCGTCCGGTAGGTGTGGTGTGTGTGAGTAATAGTTGGTGTTTTGGGTATCGTTGCAGGAGTGCTTTGACTAAGGGTTCTGCTGCACGTGTTTCGCCAACTGAAACGCAGTGCAGCCAAATGACTGGCTGTTGTAGTGGTGTCGCATAAAAACCGTAACGTTCGCGCCAGTGTTGCAGATACTCGGGTTGCCTTCTCGCACGCCACAATAATTTAAGCACGGTGAATGGCAGTAGTAGATAAAGCAAAAAAGTATAAACGTTACGCGTCATGTCGCTATTTTCGCACATATTTTTTTATACGTATCTGTGTGTAGTTTTTGGCGCTAATATTGCCGTAAGTCAACGCTGATAAGGCACTTGAATTTTGCAAGCGTAATTACGCTTATTTTTACTGAATTTTATGAAATAAATATCTTGACCGACCACTACTAAATGATTAAATTGTTAAAAAAACACAAGATGTTGTGGTTTAAAAGTTTTAGCCCTGCTGCACTAGGTAGCCGGTAGATGGTTAGAAATACAAAATATTTAAAGAAAATATAGGCTTAGCTCAATAGCGCTTAAGATGAATTTTAAGCTGCGATTTAAGTCAACTAATAAGGAGTTTAATTCATGCTTAAAGCTGTTGAGACCGCAAAAAAATCTGATGTGGATAATATGAATGTAGAAAAAGAGATCCCAATTCAACCAGTGTCACTTGATATTTGGGATAAAAAGTATCGCCTTAAATCTAAGCAAGGTGAAAATGTTGACCAGAATATGGATGACTCCTATTCACGCGTAGCGCGTGCCTTGGCTGATGTTGAGGTGGAAGAAAAACGTGCCGAGTGGCATGAGAAGTTTTTGTGGGCATTGCGTCGTGGCGCTATTCCAGCAGGTCGTATTACTTCTAATGCAGGTGCTTTAGAGCATAAGCCAGCAACATCCACCATCAATTGCACAGTATCTGGCGTGATTGAAGACAGCATGGACAATATCCTCGGCAAAGTACACGAGGCAGGCTTAACCCTTAAAGCTGGCTGTGGTATTGGCTATGAGTTCTCTACATTGCGTCCAAAAGGTGCATTTGTAGCGGGTGCTGGCGCTTATACAAGCGGCCCACTCTCTTTTATGGATATCTACGACAAGATGTGTTTCACCGTGTCTAGCGCGGGTGGTCGTCGTGGTGCGCAAATGGCAACGTTTGATATTTCACATCCTGACGTTACAGACTTCATCAAAGCAAAACGTGAAAATGGCCGTTTACGCCAATTCAACTTGTCATGCCTGATTACCAAAGAATTCATGGAAGCGGTAAAAGCAGATTCAGAATGGAAACTGGCTTTCCCTGTTACAGAAAAAGAAGCGATTATTGACGGCCTGAACGTGAATGACAATGCGCAAGTAGTATGGCGCGAGTGGCCAGTGAAAGGTAAATACCTCACTAAAACAGAAGGTATGGATGCAGGAAAAGTCGCTTGCCGCGTGTATAAAACCATCAAGGCACGCCGTTTGTGGGATGTGATTATGTCCTCAACCTACGACTTTGCTGAACCGGGCTTTATTTTGATTGACCGCGTCAATGAAATGAACAACAACTGGTTCTGCGAAAACATCCGTGCAACCAACCCATGTGGTGAGCAACCACTTCCACCTTATGGCGCTT
>DAIDAH010000135.1 GCA_027310735.1 Methylotenera sp.
GCCACGGCATTACCAGCACCGACGGTTTCGTGCCCGCGCTCTTGTAGCAAAGCGTTGAGTGGCACAACGTAAAAGCCGCCGGTGCCACCAATCATAATCAGTAAGCCAATGGCAATGTATAGGTGAGTGCTGTGTGCAAACAATATAATTAGCAGCCCAATAGAGATGCCTACTGGTAGCACGCGATTCACATTCTTTAGATTGATAAAGCTGGCGGCCAGCGCTGCGCCTACGGCAATGCCAATTGCAACAGCACCACTTAAATTGGCGGGCATGCTGAGGTCGTTGGTGCCTAGCGCAACGGGAACCCAAGCGACCAATAGCAGGCGTAGTGTGGAGCCTGCGCCCCAAAATACACTGGTGCCAAGTAACGATAACCTTGCATCACGGTTTTTGAATAAAGTTTTGAGTGCCAATATAAAGTGTTGTATTAGATGCCGCATTGAGAGGCCTGCCTTTTGACGCATTGCAGGTAGTCTTGGGATGAGTAGGTTGACCAAAGCCGCGGCTAAATAACAGCCACATACGACCATCAACGCAATATGTAATGCACTATCTGCCAGTTTTCCGCCAACCACTGCCCCTAATAAAATAGCGACAATAGTGGAGCCCTCCATCAAGCCGTTGGCTTTAACCAATTTATCCTGATTAACTAGCTCACTCAGAATGCCGTATTTGGCTGGTGAGTAGGCCGCCGCGCCTATGCCAACTAAACCGTAGCTCAGTAATGGGTTCAGCCCTGCCAGCATGGCTGCCGCGCCGCTAAACTTTAATGTATTGGCAATCAGCATGACACGACCTTTTGGGTAGCTGTCTGCAAATGGACCTACAAATGGCGCCAGTAAAATAAAGGCGACGACAAAGAATTCCTGCAACATGGGAATCTGCCAGCTGGCCGCCGCTTGTGACTTTAGCAGGGCTATCGCTGCAAATAATAAAGCGTTGTCGGCGAGCGCGGATAAAAATTGTGCACTAAGCACGGCAAGCATAGCGCGGGAAGTAAGGGATTGCTTATGTATGGTCATGATCATGCGCCTACCAGATTCTCTGCCATGTTTTTTAAACTGACATAGTCAGTTTTCCCCGTGCCGAGTATGGGGAGCTCGTCTAATACAATGATCTTGCGCGCAATGGCTAACTCTGGGCAGCCCAGTTGTTTGGCGCTGTTGCCTAATAGCTCGCGGTTGAGTGTGCTGTCTGTGGTGTATAGCAAAATATTCTCGCCACGCTGTGCATCAGTTTGTGTGGTGGCAGCATGTTGATGTTGAGGTGCAGCGTGGTTGGCGATACTTTCTACGGTTTCCAGTGACACCATTTCGCCGGCAACTTTGGCAAAGCGTTTTACGCGGCCTTTAATGAACACAAAGCCATCGCTATCAATTTCTACAATGTCGCCCGTGCTGTACCAACCGTTTTCTGGCGGCTGAATACGGCCGGGCTGGTCGTGTAAATAATAACCCAACATGACATTAGCGCCGCGCACAGAGAGCAGGCCGCCATTGGCAATGCCAGAAACCGCATCTAGCTTGGCTGTGAGGCCAGGTGTGAGAGTGCCTACCGAGCCAGCTCTGTTCGCCATTGGCGTATTGACCGCCAGTACTGGCGCACATTCCGTAGCGCCATAACCTTCTAAAATACGGATGCCGAATTTATCAGCCCAGGTTTTACGTACTTCATCATTGAGTTTTTCTGCGCCAGCAACGACGTAGCGCAGTTTATAGAAGTCGTACGGATTGGCAAATTTTGCGTAGTTGCCCAAAAAGGTGCTGGTACCAAATAACACGGTACAGCCTCGATCATAGATCACTTCTGGAATCACGCGGTAGTGTAGCGGTGATGGATACACAAATAGTCTACTACCCGCCACTAACGGCATAATGGCTCCGCAGGTAAAGCCAAACGCGTGGAATAGCGGCAACACCATCATGATTTTATCCTGCATGGAAAAATCAATAATGGATTTTATTTGTGCGATATTCGCCAAAATGCTGCTGTGTGTATGTACGACGCCTTTGGGTTTGCCCTCACTGCCTGATGTAAACAGTACAACTGCGGGGTCAGAAGGGCGATTTTTGGCCGTGGCGAGTCTGGGTAGCCATAAGGCAAACCCTAATAGCCAGACTTTATCCAGCCAAGTAAAGTTGGTTCGCAAGTCTTCCAGATAAACAATATTTACCGGCTGTAAGCCTGAGATTACATCTTCAAGTTTAGCGGCTGTTATGAATTCTCGTGAGCTGATAATGGTTGTTATGTTAGCTGTTGTACAGGCACTTTGTATGCCAGCGCTACCAGCGGTGTAATTGAGCATTGCCGGTATGCGCGCAAAGGCGCTTAAGCCAAAAATCAAACCAATAGTATTGGTCACGTTGGGCATCAATACTCCAACGTTTTCATGTGGCTGCGTGATTTTGCTGGCGAGCTTGCCCAGTACCAAACTCTTTTTCAGCAGGTCGCTATAGGTTTCTTCTACTTGGCGCATATCTTCTACCAATGCGGTTTTGCGCCCATGTGTAGAGATTGCCTCTAAAAATGCTTCAAATAAGGTGTTGATAGGCGCTGAGCTAAATAACATGTTTTGCATTTCACGGCGCATTGCATCGCCGGCTTGTTTGCGACGTAGCTTAGCTGTGGCCGCTTCTGGCATGTGGATGTGGCTGGTTGGCAAAATTGATATTGTGACTTTAGGGAACAGTTTTTTTGCATGCTCATGCGACAGGCGGCTAAAGTAGGAACGCGCTGCGCCATCGATGCGCACGGGAAGAATCATGGCACCCGTTTTAGCGGCGACAAAACCTGGACCGTCATACACCTTCATTAGTGAGCCTGTTAGCGTAATGCGCCCTTCAGGGAAAATAACCACAGGTTGACCCGCTTCAAGCAGTTTAATCACTTTTTTCATGGCGAGTGGTGAGGTTGGGTCTACTGCCAAATAAGGGGTTAAGCGTAAAATTTGTCTGAATAGCCAGCTGTTAAGCACGCTGGTGTGTACCACAAACGTTGCGTGTATCGGTAAGAATAGGCCAAGTAATAGGCCGTCTAAGAATGACTCATGATTGGCAATAATCAGCAGTTTTCCATCTTTGGGTATATTGCTGATGCCCGTGACCTGCACGCGGAAAATAATGCGACAAACAGATTTTAATAGTGCTGCAACCATAATGATTTTCCCTGTTGATGTTTTTCTTATGTTTCATTTTTTATGTAAGTTAATACGCGTTGCATGGCATCAATCACAGTTGCACCATTAATCCAGAAATAAACCTCTTTGCCTTTTTTTTCTGAATTTAGTACACCTGCTTGATGTAATACTTTGATGTGATGCGTGACGGCCGTACGGCTTAACGTGGTGGTGGAAACGAGTTGCAGAATATTTAGTTTTTCACCTTTTTCAAAGGCGAGCAAGATGCGTTGGCGGTGTTCATCACCTAATGCGATAAAGATTGCCGCTGTGTTTTGAAATTCTGCTGGAATGTTAATGATTGACTTCATAACTAAATAATTAGTTATTTAGTGCTTTGTGTCAATCGTTATTTAATAGATGGCATTTCATAGGTTTGGTAATTCTATCTTTGCCTGTAGAAAATAAAAAAGGGCGCTTGCGCGCCCTTTTTCTTAACTAGTTCAGCGAGCTGAATTAGGTCTATTTAGCTATGATATGCACGTTCACCGTGTTCTGTAGTGTCTAAACCTTCACGTTCAACGTCTTCGCTTACACGTAGACCAATTAATACATCTACAATTTTGTAAGAGATATACGCTACAACACCAGACCATACTAACGTTGTGCCTACACCCCATGCTTGGCTAGTCATTTGTGCAACCATATCGTATGGAGCAACAGCGTTAGCAACGTAGTCATATACGCCAGTGCCACCTAATGCAGGGTTGACTAAGATGCCAGTACTTAGTGCACCAAAGATACCGCCAACGCAGTGCACACCGAATACATCTAATGAGTCGTCATAACCCATCATTGTTTTCACTTTAGTTACGAAAGTGAAGCAAAGTGGTGAAACCAACAAGCCTAGAACGATTGCACCCATAGGGCCGATAAAGCCACAAGCAGGTGTAACAGCAACTAAACCAGCGATAGCACCTGAAGCAGCGCCTAACATTGATGGTTTACCTTTTGCGAACCACTCAACAAACATCCAAGAAGTGGCAGCAGCACAAGTAGCTAGTAGAGTGTTAGCAAAAACTAAAGTAGCGAAACCACTAGCTTCTAAGTTTGAACCAACGTTGAAACCAAACCAACCTACCCACAACAGAGCAGCACCAACCATTGTTAATGTTACGCTGTGAGGAGCCATTGATTCTTTACCTAAACCCACACGTTTACCTAATACTAAAGCACCTACTAAACCTGCAATACCAGCGTTGATGTGAACTACAGTACCACCCGCGAAGTCAAGCGCACCTTTTTGGAAGATGAAGCCAGCAGTTGCAGTTGCAGCATCAGCAGCAGCAGCAGAAGTGTAAGCGTCAGGACCTGCCCAGAACCAAACCATGTGAGCGATTGGCAAGTATGAGAAAGTGAACCATAACACCATGAATGCCAAGATTGCTGAGAATTTCATGCGTTCTGCAAAAGCACCAACAATCAATGCAGGAGTAATAACTGCGAATGTCAGTTGGAAGCACATGTAGATATATTCAGGAATCACAACACCTTTACTGAATGTACCTACATTTGAATCTGGTGTAATGCCATGTAAGAACGCACGAGTAAATCCACCAAAAAATGCATTGCCTTCAGTAAATGCGACACTGTAGCCGTAAAGAGCCCAGAGTACACCTAATACGCATGTGAGCATGAATGTTTGCATTAACACTGAAAGCATATTCTTTTGGCGAACCATACCACCGTAGAACAGACCCAATCCAGGCACACACATCATTAGAACTAATACTGTTGCAACGATCATCCAGGCAATGTCACCTTTGTTTGGAACAGGGGCTGCTGCTGGAGCCGCTGCTGCTGGAGCCGCTACTGCTGGAGCCGCTACTGCTGGAGCCGCGTCATCAGCAAAACTGTTGGCGGTAAAGCCTAAGCCCAGTGCTGCAACTAAAGCAAATATTGAAAATATTTTTTTCATCATGATCCCCTTATAAAGCTTCCACGCCGGTTTCACCGGTGCGGATGCGATATGCTTGTTCAAGATTAAAGACAAAAATCTTACCATCACCAATTTTGCCTGTAGCAGCTGATTTCTCAATCGCATCTACAACTTGGTCTAGTAAGTCATCCTTAATGGCGACTTCAACTTTAACTTTTGGTAAAAAATCTACCACGTACTCCGCACCGCGATATAACTCAGTGTGACCTTTTTGGCGACCAAAACCTTTTACTTCTGTCACGGTGATGCCTTGCACGCCAATGGCGGATAAGGCTTCACGAACCTCGTCAAGCTTAAACGGCTTGATAATTGCGGATACAAATTTCATGAGTGTCTCCTAGTAAGTATTATTTTGAATATGAGGCTAGGGTTAATCATAGCCTCACATTCATTGTGTTACAAAATTACCAATTAAAAGCTTTTAAATACGCTTACGAAAACTTGGTTTTTAGCAACATTTGTTGCATCGCCAGAGCTTGATAAGCTAGCGAAGTTTTTGTACGCAGCTGGTTCGTTTGTACCAGAGTAAAATCCACCTACAGTCCAGCCATTGGCAAATGCTTTACTTACACCAGCTTTATAATAGGTAATATCTAAGCCAACAGCGTCAGCAATAACTTGGCGACCTAACTGACCGCTTGCAGTCCAAGTAGGTAACACCTCATAAGAAGCATCCGCTTCATAAAAATAAGAACCTTTAGTGCTGCCCCCAGGAATTACGCCAGCATTATTATCACCCGCAAAGCCGCCTAGTGTTCCAGAGTTGTTATTGTTCCAACCGAAGTACTCTGTAATAGTGCGACCAGCTTTAAGTGATAACCATTTGTAGTTAACTGCTGCATATGCCTCTAATGTATTCAGGCTGTTTTTATTTGATTTAAATACTGATTTATTCCAGTCTGCACCTGGATATGCGTAATAGATTGCACCCACATCGTAGCCAAAGTCAGTGTTAGCAATCGCATGACGGAACCCTGCAAAAAAATCAGTTTCTAAGCTAGCACCAGCTAACCATTTGTCTGATACGCTTTCCATTGATAAACCAGCATAAAAGCCAGATGCATGATCAGCTTCAATAGCTGCTTGTAGTGAACCTTTGCCCCATGATTGAGATTGACCGCGGAAAATATAATCACTCACATATCCAACGCTAGCTGGGAATGTCCAGTCTGGCGTTGCTGCTGCAACAGCAGGTGCTGCATCTTCAGCAAATGATAATGATGGCATTGCCAGTGCGCTTAAAACAGCAAGAGATAATAATGACTTACGCATAATGTATAGCTCCTAAAAATATAAACGAAAAATTACATGTTAGACAAAGCAATACGCATGCCAACTTAAATTATATTTATAATCAATCAGATAGCCGTATATGTCTCGGAGTGACTTTTGTTTTTAATTGGTCAAAATCTGCTAAACTGCGATTAATCAATTAAGGATTAAAGATGATTAGCATTGATAGAATGAACGAAATTTCCAATAAAATCAAAGATATGGCGACATCTTCGCCTTTGGTTGACTTTGAAAAGAACATAAGCGCACTATTAAGGGGCGCATTCACCAAAATGGAGCTTGTTTCTCGAGAGGAATTTGATGTGCAGGCAGAGGTGTTGAGGACTACTCGACTCAAGCTTGAATTGTTGGAAGCTAGACTGATTGAGTTGGAATCTTTAAATGCCTCAGAGCTAAAGTCTGTGAGTGTTGAGGCGCGCCAGTAAGATGAGTTTGGCCGTGTTACATAGCCGTGCCCTCAGTGGTATGGATGCGCCAGAAGTGGTGGTTGAGGTGCATTTGGCCAATGGCCTGCCAAGTTTTACGATTGTTGGTTTGCCCGAGGCGGAAGTTAAAGAGAGTAAGGATCGCGTGCGCGCGGCTTTGCAAACAGCACAGTTTGAATTCCCTGCGCGGCGCATAACGGTGAATCTGGCCCCTGCAGATCTGCCTAAAGAAAGTGGGCGTTATGACTTGCCTATTGCATTAGGTATTTTGGCCGCATCAGGTCAGATTCCAACTGAACCTTTGGCACATTATGAGTTTGCTGGGGAGTTGGCTCTTACGGGAGAGTTGCGCCCGATTCGCGGTGCGCTGGCTATGACGTCCAGTATGGTGCACGATATTGGTGGCGGCATAAAAAATATGCGCGAAAAACGTGCATTTATTTTGCCTAGCACCAGCGCAGTAGAGGCGGCTTTAGTGCGTGAGGCTATTATTTACCCAGCTAACTCCTTGTTAGAGGTGTGCGCGCACTTAAGTGGACACGCGGCACTTACTCGGTTAGAGCCAACTGATCACGTCACGGAAATCATTTACCCTGATTTTAGTGATGTTAAAGCGCAAAGTATGCCCAAACGAGCGCTGGAAATTGCCGCTGCTGGTGGGCATAGTGTGATTC
>DAIDAH010000136.1 GCA_027310735.1 Methylotenera sp.
AGCCTATTACTACGCTTAATTGCCAAAGATGAAGCTGCGAGATTACAAATCAACATTGCTGGCGACACCCACTTAGCAAGCGAACTCGCAAAAGTGTTTACTCACATGCGCTGGGACTACGAAGACGACCTTAGCAAATTAGTCGGTGATGTTCCTGCTTACAGAGTCGGACAACTTAGTCGCCAAGCTGTGCAGACAGTCAAAGAGACCAGCATCAATCTAGCAGAGATGTTGGCTGAATACTGGCAAGAAGAAAATCCACTCATTGCTAAAAAACGCCATGTTGAAGAATTCAATGCGCAAGTCGACACACTGCGCGCCGACGTTGAACGCTTTGAAAAAAAACTAGCCAAGCTTACGCAACAACACCCCTCAACCAATAAATCAAACGGCTCTGCTGTAGATTAATAATTACTAAAACTTATGCGCATTTTTCGTCTTTTTTATATTGTCTTTATCGCACTACGTTTTGGTCTGGATGAGTTCGTTTTAAGCCACACTAAATTACAACCATTACAGCGCATCATCAATGTGTTGCTATTCTGGCGTAACAGGCAACCACCCCGTGGTGCTAGGCTCAGATTAGCACTCGAGGCACTAGGCCCGATTTTCGTTAAATTCGGACAAGTATTATCTACAAGACGCGATTTAATCCCGCTGGACATTGCCGATGAACTCGCAAAACTGCAAGACCAAGTACCGCCATTTGCATTTGCAGAAGTAGAAAAAATCATACAACAAGCGTTTAATGCCCCGCTCAATCAAGTGTTCTCAGAGTTCGAACCAATTGCCGTTGCCAGCGCCTCCGTTGCACAAGTGCATTTTGCGCACTTGTTAAATGGCACACCCGTGGCAGTTAAAGTATTACGCCCCGGCATTGCAAACGTAATTAATAAAGATCTTGTATTACTGGATACTGCCGCATGGCTACTGCAAGCGTTATCGGCAGAAGTCAGACGATTAAAACCACGTGAAGTCGTCGCTGAGTTTGCAGAGCATACGCATGATGAATTAGACCTTACTTTAGAGGCCGCCAACTGCACGCGGCTTGCGCGTAACTTCCCAGATAAAAGCCTATTGGTTCCTGAAATATACTGGGATTGGTGCCGCGAGCAAGTCATGGTGATGCAGCGCATGACAGGTACGCCGATTAGCCAAATTGAAATGTTACGCACAAAAAATATCGACATCTCAAAACTGGCGCGTGACGGTGTGGAGATATTCTTTACACAAGTGTTTAGAGATGGTTTTTTTCATGCAGACATGCATCCTGGGAATATACAAGTGGCAGATGACGGCCGATATATTGCGCTGGACTTCGGCATCATGGGCTCACTGACTGACACTGACAAATACTATCTTGCACGTAATTTTTTAGCTTTTTTCAACCGAGACTATCGTGATGTCGCTGTTGCACATATTGAATCTGGCTGGGTACCAAAAGATACTAACGTTGAAGCTCTGGAAACCGCCATACGTGCCATTTGTGAGCCAATCTTCAACAAGCCGCTTAAAGAGATTTCATTTGGTCGAACGCTATTAAGCTTATTTCAAATGTCGCGTAGATTTGGCGTCATCATTCAACCGCAATTAGTCATGCTGCAAAAGACCTTATTGAACATAGAGGGCTTAGGGCGCGACTTAGACCCTGATCTGGATTTATGGAAAACAGCACAACCCTTTCTAACACGCTGGATGAGCGAACAAATAGGTTGGCGTAGCATAGTAAAAACACTCAAAAAAGAATTGCCTTATATGGCAAAGAATTTGCCAAAAATGCCTCGCTTAATGCATCAGTTTTTAATACAACAAAACAATGTCGAACAAATCACATCCATTGAACAGACAATGCATGATCTAATCAAAGCCCAGAAGAAACAAGCCTACTGGCAAAAAAGGCTCACGCTAGCCATTGCTTTGTTTGTATTACTGCAATTATTAAATACTCTGCATTACAACATCACCACAATTTTATAATAGTAGTTTATTAACTCTCTCAAGATAAGGATACCTTCGTGTTACTTTGGTTTGTCATTGCATATTGGGTAATTTCAGTTGCAATTGGACTGTGGGCTGCACGTCGCGTACATAACACCAAAGACTTTGCTATTGCAGGACGTCATTTACCCTTTTACATGGTAACTGCCACCGTATTTGCTACTTGGTTTGGCTCAGAGGCTGTATTGGGCATTCCAGCTACATTCCTACAAGAAGGCTTACACGGCATAGTAGCTGATCCTTTTGGCTCTTCATTGTGCCTAATTCTGGTGGGTCTATTTTTTGCCGCGCCACTTTACCGCATGAACCTATTAACCATTGGTGACTTCTATAAAAAACGCTACAGCCGTACCGTTGAAGTACTAACAACCTTAGCCATCGTAATTTCTTATTTAGGCTGGGTAGGTGCACAGATTACCGCATTGGGCTTGGTATTTAACGTAGTTTCCGCAGGTGAAATCAGTAAATTGGCAGGCATGTGGATCGGCGCCAGCTCTATATTGGTTTACACCATTTTTGGTGGCATGTGGGCCATTGCCATCACTGACTTGCTACAGATGGCGATCATCTGTGTAGGAATGTTATATATAGGCGACCAAGTAAGTGGAATGGTTGGCGGCGTTGGCGCCGTTGTTGAACACGCACGCTCTGCGGGTAAGTTTGAATTTTGGCCTACGCTGGATTTAAAAGAAATCATTGCCTTTGCCGCATCCTGGATGACTATGATGTTTGGCTCAATACCACAACAAGACGTTTTTCAGCGGGTGCAATCTTCCAAAACAATCAAAATCGCTGTGTGGGCATCTGTGCTAGGTGGTTGCTTATACTTTGCATTTACGTTTGTACCGATATTCTTGGCCTACTCTGCTACATTGCTAGACCCTAAAATGGTGAATGATCTAATCAACACGGATCCCCAAATGATTCTGCCAACATTAATACTCAAGCATGCACCTCTATTTGCCCAGATAGTATTCTTTGGCGCATTATTATCTGCAATCAAAAGCTGTGCTTCTGCGACATTACTCGCGCCATCCGTCACTTTTACAGAAAATATACTAAAACCACTGCTGAATGATGTTCGAGACAAAACTGTATTGCGCTGGATGCGCATGGTGACACTCAGCTTTACGCTACTGGTGACACTTTATGCAATTAACTCGCAGATGAGTATTTTTAAGATGGTTGAGAATGCCTATCAAATCACATTAGTCGTGGCATTTATCCCTCTTGCCTGCGGCGTTTATTGGAGTCATGCGACGAATCAAGGGGCAATAACTTCCATTTGTTTAGGATTTTTCACTTGGATAATTATGCTGATTTTTGTAAATGATCCATTACTACCGCCTCAATTCGCAGGCCTGATCGCCAGCGCCATCGGCATGCTTGCAGGCTCATTACTGCCGCAAAAAATTGGGGGTAGCCCTCCAGAACATCCTAAGTTTCTGCATGAACATGCAGCTAGCCCACATCCACACTAAGCTTACCTATGATTAAAGCATTGACAGCACACGGCATATGAAAATATGCGACAATAAGAATTATTATCATTTAAATATCATTTAGCTCAATGCTACCGTTATCAAAATTACCGATAGGCCAAAATGCAATTATCACGACCATTGAGGTTGAAGAGTCGCTGTTTCACCGTTTATCCGCATTAGGCTTTCGTGTAGGAAAACCACTAAGCATTATCCGTCAGGCCAATTTCAATGGCCCTTTACATGTGCGCTTAGGAACTACCGACGTCATACTACGCATAACAGATGCGACACACATTCGGGTCAACTCACTTTGAAACCATCCCAACAAAGATTTACGCCATGAAACGAATTGCATTATTAGGCATGCCTAATACGGGAAAATCCACCTTGTTCAACCGCATCAGCGGCGCTTCAGCAAGAGTGGGAAACTGGCCTGGCATCACCGTAGATTTAATGAGTGCAAAGATACTCATAGGCGGGCACATTGCTGAGTTGATAGATTTGCCTGGGATTTATGACTTACACGGCTTCTCTGATGATGAGCAAGTAGTCAGACATTTTTTAAGCAAGAACCCAGTGGATCTAGTCATCATATTATTAAATAGCTCACAAATTGATCGCCAGCTTTCACTCGTATTACAAATCAAAAAGTTAAACATTCCCGCCGTGCTAGCCCTAAACATGGCAGATGAAGCTAAGCGATCTGGAATTACAATTGATACTGACAACTTGGAAAAAGCTTTACAGATGCCAGTATCGCAGATTAGTGCAAAACATGGCGATGGCCTACCTAAAGCACTAGAAGCTGCAACCAAAATTATCAATCAGAACCAGACACCGACAGACCCCAAACTGATTAGCCAATATTTACAAGAAGATAATCAAATTGAGCAGGAAATTGAATCTTTAATTCAACGCCATGTGCATATCCCTGCGACATTAACAGACAATACAACAGATAAAATTGATAAAGTTTTACTGCATAAGTGGTTCGGCCTACCGCTGTTTTTTGCTGCCATGTACGCATTATTTCAATTCATTTTTACAGTAGGAAAACCACTCCAAGATGGTCTTGCATGGGCATTAAACTTACTGCGCACAAGCTTACTAGAGCCCATCTTCTCATCTAGCCCAGCTTGGCTACATGGGTTAATGTTAGACGGCGTTTACAATGGCTTGGCCACAGTCGCCGCTTTTGTGCCGATTATCGTTCTGTTCTTTTTAGTCATGTCGATAGTAGAAGACAGTGGCTATCTTTCACGCGCAGCATTTTTGATGGATGCACTGATGGCTAGAATGGGGCTAGATGGGCGCGGTTTCGTGATGATGTTAATGGGCTTTGGCTGCAATGTACCGGCATTGATGGGAACGCGTGTTATGCGTTCACGCCCAATGCGCCTACTGACAATGCTGGTCATTCCACTGTCGCTGTGTTCAGCGCGCCTGCAGGTTTTCATCTTTATCATTGCTGCAATATTTACAGCGCATCAGGCACCAATCGTGTTATTCGCTCTTTACGTGATGAGCTTTTTAACAATGTTCTTAACAGCAGTGCTCTTCCAAAATCAATATAAAAATGCCGAACCATTTATATTGGAATTGCCACCCTACCGTTTTCCAACGCCTCGCCAAATCGTGTTACGTGGCTGGCAAGAGGTTAAACACTTTTTAACACGCGCAAGTAAATTCATTGTCATAGGCGTAGTGCTGGTGTGGGCAATGACAAACTTCCCTAGCAATGTAGCTCCAGCCAGTATTGACACGTTTGCAGGTCAAATAGGCTTATTCTTCGCCCCTGTCTTAAACCCTATCGGCATCAACAGCCAATTAGCGATTGCGTTGATATTTGGTTTTGTCGCCAAAGAAATCGTAATCGGTGCACTAGCCGTGATTTATGGCTTGCAAGGCGATGCACTTATGGCACAAATGGCCACTCAGATTGATTGGGTGCAGGCAATGAGCTTTATGCTATTTACGCTTATTTACACACCGTGCCTATCAACTATTGCCACACTCCGAAATGAATCTAAAAGCAGTGCCTTCATGTGGCTATCAATTGCTTGGTCATTAGGTTTAGCTTGGGTCATTAGTTTTGTGTTTTATCAAGGGGCAAGAGCACTAGGGTTTTAAACACTAGGATTTTAATCGAGTGCACTCCGAGTAAAGACAGTAAAAATTACGCTCTGAACATAAAATAAACTGCGCCCATTAAGCACAAACCAGCCCATAAAAAATCCAGCTTAATCGGTTGCTGCATATATACCACCGCAAATGGCACAAACACTGCCAGCGTGATGACTTCTTGCAGTATTTTAAGCTGTGCCAATGACATCACCGCAAATCCCAAGCGATTGGCTGGCACTTGAAACATATACTCCAACAATGCAATCGCCCAGCTAATCAGCGCCGCAATAATCCAAGGTTTTTGACTGAGATTTTTCAGGTGCGCATACCATGCAAATGACATGAACACATTAGAACAAGTCAGAAGCAGGATAGTTTTAACGATGGTTGGCATGAGAATTTAATGATTAGGGGACTTATGTCCCCTACTGACGACTGTAAAATCAACTGCTACGACTATTAACAATATTCAAAATTTTAATATAAAAACAACAATCATACGAAAGCTAGTCGAACACAGTACGCTTGAGTACGGCGAGGCGTAGCTGCTAAAGTGAGTGTTGAGTTTATATTGAAAATTAAATGGCTGACTCGCCTGTTTCACCTGTACGGATACGGACAACTTGCTCAACTGTAGTCACAAAAATCTTACCATCACCAATTTTACCGGTATGTGCTGCTTTGACAATTGCATCCATTGCTGAATCAACAAGATCATCAGGCACCACTAGCTCTAGTTTGATTTTAGGTAAAAAATCGACTACGTATTCAGCCCCACGATAGAGCTCTGTATGGCCTTTTTGACGACCAAAGCCTTTAACTTCTGTAACTGTTAAGCCATTCACGCCAATATTTGAAAGCGACTCACGCACCTCATCTAACTTGAATGGTTTAATGATTGCTTCAATTTTTTTCATAATAGCCGAGCTCCCTAGTTTTTAGTTTAATTCTGTATGCAAAATATTAGTTTAAAAGTTGGCTTAAGTGTATATCAAAATTGGCTTTGACTGTAATTGGATGACGCCTATCCTTACCAAAACCTCTATGCGTAATACGTACACCGATTGGTGATTGACGGCGCTTATATTCATTTCGATCAATCATTGATATCACTCGCTTAACATCCGTTGCTGAATAACCCCTTGCGATAATATCAGGACTACTTAAATCATCTTCCACATAAGCCTGAATAATACCATCCAGCACATCATATGGTGGCAAGCTATCTTGATCCAGTTGGTTAGGACGTAGCTCAGCTGAAGGTGGGCGTGTGATAATGCGCTCAGGGATAACCCTTGACAGGCTATTACGATAATTCGATAGCGCATACACCAAAGTTTTTGGCACATCTTTCAATAAGGCAAAACCACCTGCCATATCACCATACAGCGTGCAATAGCCCACCGCCATTTCACTTTTATTACCTGTTGTCACAACAATACTGCCAAACTTGTTTGAAATCGCCATCAGTAACATGCCACGAATGCGCGCCTGCAGGTTCTCTTCAGAGGCATCACTTGCAAGATCGCCAAATAATGGCGATAACATTTTTAAGTACTCATCAAACAATAATCTAATAGCAATTTCGTTATACTTCACCCCAAGTATCTCGGCCATTTCACGGGCATCGTCCACACTAATATCAGCAGTAAACTCAGAAGGCATCATCACCGCATGCACTTTATCCGCGCCTAGCGCATCCACTGCAATCGCCAATGTCAAAGCCGAATCTATACCGCCTGAAAGGCCAAGCACCACGCCAGGAAAACCATTTTTATTCACATAATCAGCTAGGCCTAGCTTCAAAGCGGTATACACGGAGGCTTCCAAACTTAAGGAGGGGGTAATGGAAGTTACTGTTGAAATTGGCTGAGTACCGTCAAACTCGACCAGTGCCAATGT
>DAIDAH010000137.1 GCA_027310735.1 Methylotenera sp.
TATGCGGCAAGACCCGGATATCATTTTAGTGGGTGAAATTCGAGATACAGATACCGCCACGATGGCGTTTCGTGCAGCAATGACTGGGCATCAGGTCTTTAGTACTTTACATACCAATTCGGCTTTAGGCGCATTCCCACGGCTATCAGACATTGGTATTTTGCCAGACATTATGGCAGGCAATATTATTGGCGTTGTTGCACAGCGCTTAGTACGCGTGCTCTGTCCGCATTGTAAAGTGCTGCATATGCCAGATGAGCTTGAGCGTAAAGTGCTTAGACTCAAACCCACCGATCATCCGCAAATTTACAAGGCAAAAGGTTGCAAACTTTGTAATCAGAATGGATATAAAGGGCGTATGGCGATTATTGAATTGCTACGGATTGACAGTGATATGGATTCGTTGATTTCACGACGCGCACATTTGGATGAATTACAGAAAATGGCCTTGGATAAAGGCTTTGTCACGCTGGCCGCAGATGGCGTGCGACGCATTTTAGAGGGTTACACCAGTGTAGCTGAAGTCATGCGCGTGATTGATCTCACGAGTCGTCTGAACGCTTAAATTCATGGCATCGTTTAATTATAAGGCGGTTGATAAGTTAGGGCGCCCGGCAGTAGGGCAGATAGATGCGCTTAATGAGGTGGATTTGGAAATTCGTCTTGAGCGCATGGGCTTGGATTTAATCACTTTCCGTATTGCAACTAAATCGACCAGTCTATTTAACCGCAACAAGGTGAGTAATCAAGACTTGGTCATGTTTTGCTTTCAAATTGAGCAGTTAAGCAGCGCGGGTGTTCCGTTGTTGGAGTGCCTGAATGACTTGCGTGAAAGCAATCCGAATCCCTACTTTCAAAAGGTGATTGGTGCGGTGAGTGCCGAGGTTGAGGGTGGAAAGATGCTTTCGCAGGCATTGGCGGAACATCCTGGGGTATTCAGTGAAGTGTTCGTGAGTTTGATTGATGCTGGCGAGCAAACCGGGCAATTGCCAGTGGTGTTTAATAATTTGTTTAATACGATTCGATGGCAAGATGAACTGATGTCGCAAACTAAAAAGTTATTGGCATATCCTGCATTTGTTGCCGTTGTTGTACTTGGTGCAGTTGCATTTTTAATGAGCTACCTAGTGCCACAAATGGCATCATTCTTGCACAATATGGGGCAAGAGCTACCCTGGAATACCAAGCTTTTGATGGCAATGTCGAGTGCCTTTGTTAATTATTGGTGGTTAGTGATTGGCGTGCCGGTGCTGGTGGTGATCACGTTGATGAGCATCATCCAAGGTAGTCCGGCTGCACGTTATAAGTTCGATATGATTAAGCTGAATTTTCCCGTTACCGGGCCTATTTTGCACAAAATTATTATGGCGCGGTTTGCGCGTTATTTTGCTCTAATGTATCAAACCGGCATCCCAATTTTAGAAGCAATTAAAATCTGTGAAAAAATTGTAGGTAACCGTGTGGTTGCAGATGCGCTGAGCCGCGCTCATGCCCAAATTAATGCAGGTGACTCAATGAGTGAGAGTTTTCGCAATGCAGGATTGTTTCCACCGCTAGTGGTGCGCATGATTCGAGTCGGTGAAAGTAGTGGAGCGCTGGATAAAGCACTCCTCAACATCAGTTATTTTTATGATCGAGATGTGAATGACTCGATGCAAAAAATGCTTAAAATGATTGAACCCGCGCTTACTGTGATATTGGGCGGTATTTTAGCGTTTATCATGTTCTCGGTATTAGGGCCAGTTTATGACTCATTCAGCAAGCTCAAAATTTAAATGACGCATTGTTAATATCAAAATGATTATGGGCGGCAAAAATAAATTAGTGTTATGTGCGACAGCAAGCCATCTGCTGGCAGGGATTTGGCGCGCAGGCAAGTTGCAGACACACCAGATTTTCATGAACGATGATGCAGGTCATCAGGCATTTTCTGTTTTTCTTGCGCAGTTTCCTGCAACGCCTGTCTATTTAATTGCCGATGCTGTAGAAGAAGACTATCGCTTGGAAAGTGTGCCGCATACTACTGGGGCAGCCAATCGCGAACTTATAGATCGCAAACTCAACCAGTTTTACCGTGGTTTAGTGTATCGCACGGCACACTTTGTTACTCGAGAGTCAGATAAGCGCAAGGATGACAGATACTTGTTCGTTGCGCTCAATAACGATGATTTTTTACAAAGCTGGATAGAAGCAATTCAGTCCGTAGAGGTGCAGCTGGTTGGCATTTACTTATTGCCTATGCTCAGTCAAGTGTTGGTTCAACAGTTAAAGCTTACTGCACCACATATTTTACTCTGTGAAAAATCATCTTCAGGATTACGCCAAACATATCTGCATAACGGTAGCATGCGCTTGAGTAGACTCGCACCCAATATGCCAAGTGAGGCTAGTCATTTAGGATATTTTTATCTTGAAGAAATTGAAAAAACACGGCTTTATTTAGTTAGTCAACGTTTTATTGCACGTGAAACACCTATTAGCTTAATGTTGGTGAGCGCGGATGGTAGTTTGCAAGAAATTAGCAAGGGGATTAGCCAAGAGTCTGGTTTGGAATGCTCTGATGTGAATGTCAGTATGTTTGCTAATAAGTTAGGGCTGTCTGCAAGCTTAATACAGAAGATGCCAGAGTTACTGCAAATGCAGTTGCTTGCAAATGGACATCTGGTAGATAACCTCGCGCCCGCACCGTTGACTAAGCAATATCAATTTGGAAAGATTAAACGTTCCATCAGCATTGCGACAGTAGCACTGGGTGTGCTGGGTTTAGCTGTATCTGCATGGGTGTTTGAGCAGGGTTTAGATCATAAATATGCGCTTAATGAGGCTAAACTAGACACTTTGATTCAGCAGCAGCGCTATGATGAAGTCGCTAAAAACTTCCCGGTTACACCAATCAGCGCTGCTGATTTGAAAACAGCCGTGGAGTTGGATCGTCATATAGCTTCTTATCCAAAATCGCCGCGGCGTATGATGCAAGTGGTGAGTGCGGCATTAGAGCAATCACCACAAACCCCGCAAGTTAAGCTTGATAACGTGCAATTAAATAGATTGCACTGGGTACTTACCAGCGACATTAATGTTAAAGATGATGATAAGTTCATTACATCGCCAGTATCTGCGGCTAGTTTACAAGCCAATGCCAGTCAGAATGTCTCAAATGACCCTAGTAAATTGAACGAGATAGGCTTTTTAAATGCAGAAATAGTCAATTTTAACGGTGATTATCGTGGTGCGCTTAATACGGTGAATCGCTTTGTTAGCAATTTAAAAACCGATAAAAGGGTGGCGGCAGTAGAGGTGATGCAAGAACCCGTGAATATGAGTTCATATGCTGATTTGCAAGGTAGCACTACTGATGAGCAGTCAGATCAAAAACAGCCAGCATTATTCAAACTGAAGATTATTCTTAAGGCACCCGAGGCTGTGGAGGTTAAGCAGCCATGAAGCTAGATAAACAGGATTGGCGTAAATTACAAACCCCGTTACTTGTGTTGGGGGTTGTGGTGATCACTGTATGCGGGTTGTTTGCTGCGGCTCAGGTTTACAGCACCAACCAAGAAACGGCCATGCAAACACAGAAAAACCAGCTTAACGCCGCGCGTCAGCGTTATCAGTCGTCTGGTGCAGAAAAAGATATGATCACTGCATATTTTCCACTGTATCAAGCGCTCATTAGTAAAGGGTTTGTTGGCGAGGAGCGTCGCATCGAGTGGGTAGAGGAATTGCGCGCACAGCACAATATTCATAAGCTATTTGGCATTAAATACAGTATTAGTCCACAAACCGAATATAAGCCAACATTTATGACGGATTTGGGTAGCTTCGTCTTGCATCGCTCCATCATGAAGCTCGATTTAGACATGTTGCACGAAGGGGATTTGTTGCAGCTCACTGAGTCACTCAACTCCAAAAAAACTTCACCCTTTATGCTGCGTGATTGCGAAATTACACGGCTAAACGGAAGTTCTGTATTTAGTCATCAACTCATAGCTAATTTGCATGCTCAGTGCGAATTGGATTGGCTGACGCTTCGAGAGCCAGCGACGGCGATTCAGCCCGAGGTGTCGCCATGAGGCATTCTGTGAAATTACGCTCAATTCTTTTAGTGTATTTGGTCAGTTTGTTAACAGGTACATTAGCGTTGCAGGCCGATGCCGCACCTAATGATAGCTTTGGCCGATTATTTAGCAGCCCTGCTGAGCGTGATAAGCTGGATGTCTTGAGGCAAAACCAACAATTAAAAGTGATTATTCCCAAGGATAACTCACCATCAGAAAGTGATGATGAAACCCCTAGTGTCACGCTACCAGACCCAATTGTTCTGCAAGGTTACGTTAAGCGCAACGATGGGGCAAAAAGCACATTATGGATTAACAACCAATCCGTGCAGGAAGATAGTACGGTGGACAATGTGCAAATTGGCAAACTTAACAGCCGCGGCTTTTCAAGTAAAGGTGCGAGCACTGAAGGTGTCGATGTAAAAATCCCTGTAAACGGCAAAAAAGTCAGGCTGAAAGCAGGCCAAATGTACGAGCCTGAAACCAATGAGATTAGAGAGCTTCAGTTGGTAGAAAAAGTAAAAAGACTCAATTTGAAAGAGACGGGTGTGATTGATAGTGGTACAGTCGAATAGGTCAGAATGACCATGGCCCATATACAAAATTTAGGTATAAAAGGTAGTAACTCAAAATACAGTCAAAAAGGAGCCGCATTAATATTATTGGTTTTTATGGTAGCTTTGATTTTTACTACGTTTTTAATCCGTGCTACTACTGGTGTTGAATATAGAGTAAGTAACGATTTGAAAACTGCTAAAGCTTTGGTTGAGGCAAAGTCAGCCTTGCTCGGGTGGTCTGTTTTACAAAGCGATCCTGGGAAATTACCATGCCCTGAAGATACCTCATTAATAGGTTTTGCAACAGAGGGGCAAGCGCAACCATCATGTGTCCTTCCTGCAATAGGCCGTTTGCCTTGGCGAACCTTAGGAATAGGAGATATCAGAGATGGTAATAACGACAAGTTATGGTACGTAGTATCTAATGGATTTAGAACTGCGCCAATAAACGTTAATACCTCAGCACAATTAAGCGTAAACGGTATCCCTAATAGTGCTGTTGCAATAATTTTTTCTTCAGGTACGCCTTTGGGAACACAAAGTAGACCCACCCCAACATCAAGCACACCACCTGACATTTCGCAGTATTTAGATTTAGTGAATAATAATGGCACAGGATCATTTGTTACTACAGGTGGAGCAACTGTTTTTAATGACCGACTGATGGTAATAACGAAAACAGAGCTCTTTTCTTTAGTAACGCAGAGAGTGTTGAGGGAGGTTCGAGGAGACTCTTCACAGGGGCTGGTTAAATATTATGCAGATGTACATTTGTATCCATATGCAGACACCGATAACAATGGATATGCTGAAATTCTCCAAAATTCTGGAACGCCATCCTATCAAGGTGGAACAGATAGTTTGTTTTTTTCCACATCGATAAAAAACACACTGTCTAATAATGGATGGTATCCACTGATTGCGTATCAAGTTTCGCCCGGTAGACAAAGTGTATCATTAACTTTAGATACTAAAACAATTGTGGTGACCCCTTAGCTATGGCACTTAAAAAATATACTTCTGGCTTCACTCTAGTCGAAATGGCTATAGTGTTAATTATTATGGGTTTTATAATAGGCGCTTTTGTAACACCATTAACCGTACAGGTTGAGCAGAGTCATATTGCAGAAGCGCGAAAAGATTTGGCTGAAATAAAAGAAGCGTTGTTGGGCTATGCTGCTGTGAATGGTACGTTACCTTGTCCAGACACAAATGGAGATGGAATCGTCGATGGATGTTTAAATACAAACGCTACAGCAACAACTGGCGGTAATTTACCTTGGTCAACATTAGGGGTGAAGTCCAAAGACCCTTGGGGGCAGGCATACCAATATCGAGTAAACAACGCTTTTACAACAACATTTAATTTGAGTACGGTAGGTTCCGGTGCAGGAATAATCAAAATATGTACTGATAGTACTTGTGCCGCTACCGAATCAAGTAATGTCCCACTAATTGTATTTTCATATGGTAAGAATGGGGCGATTCAGCCACCTATTAGTTTGGATGAGCAGGAAAATGCCAATTTAGATGGCATATTTGTAAATCATGATTTTGTTCAAGATGGTTTTGATGATGTGTTGATGTGGATTTCAATAAATGTTTTGATGAACCGTATGGTAACTGTTGGAAAGCTTCCTTAATGAACGATAATCAACTTCTCCGCTATAGCCGCCACATACTCCTTCCGCAAGTCAGCTACGAAGGCCAAGATAAGCTCGTTAATAGTCATGCACTCATTGTTGGTGCGGGCGGCTTAGGCTCACCCGTCGCCTTGTATCTAGCGGCGAGCGGTGTAGGTACTTTAACTATTTGTGATTTTGATGTGGTGGATTTAACTAATTTGCAGCGGCAGATTGTGCACACAACGTCATCGGTAGGTGTCAATAAGGCTATTTCGGCGCAGCAGACTTTGTTGGGGATTAACCCTGAGGTTGTCGTGAATGCTGTTTGCGGAAAATCGACAGAAGATGACTTTGCTAGATTAGTTTCACAAGCTGATGTGATAATTGATTGTAGCGATAACTTTGCTACGCGTTACACCTTAAATAGGCTGTGTGTGAAATTTAAGAAACCTTTGGTATCAGGTGCTGCGATTGGTTTTGAGGGGCAAGTGACGGTCTATGATATGCGTTCAGAGACTAGCCCTTGTTACCATTGCCTGTTTCCTGATAATGGTGAAGATACTGAACTGCGTTGCGCTAACAATGGCGTATTTGCGCCGCTAGTGGGTATGATAGGTACCACGCAGGCGGCTGAAGCGTTGAAGTTGTTAATGGGCATTGGTGAGAGCTTGCAAGGGCGATTGTTGCTGCTGGACGCGCTGTCTATGGAGTGGCGCACTATCAAGCTGAAAAAAGATTCAGCTTGTAGTGTTTGTGGAATATAAGGTTCCTTCCCAGTAGTAGGGGGAAGGTTAGGATGGGGGTGTACCTTTACGTCTCACTCACCTGCGACAGGGTGTTATAGATTTTTTCAAGTACACCTTCAGTATTCTGTAACACCTCGTTATTCCAAAAACGTAATACCTTCCACCCTTGTGATTCTAGCCATGCTGTACGTAAATTGTCCTGCATGTGTAATTCATTATGCTGACCACCATCTATTTCAATCGCTAACTTTGCATCAATACATGCGAAATCAAGAATATATTTTCCTGCGGGATGTTGGCGTCTGAATTTAAAACCGAGTATCTGGCGCGCTCTTAAATGTTGCCATAAGTGCGTTTCGGCATTGGTCATGTTACTGCGTAATGTTCGAGAGAAATCTTTGGTGCTGGGTGGGATTTTGCTCATGGTTTACTTTGCAACCCCCACCCTAACCCTCTCTAGGGACTTCCCCTACCTGTCAAGCAAAATCATCCTAACACCCGTTTTACGGGTGTGATTG
>DAIDAH010000138.1 GCA_027310735.1 Methylotenera sp.
GATGTGGAAGCGCAGTAATGCGTTAAGCTGACCGTTACTAATTGCTCGTGAGGCTTGATCCTATAACCTTAAAACTTGGACTGATGTGATGAAAATCATATTAATACGAGATAACAGGTGTTTTTATAGTGACTTTAATGTAAGACAATGTAATCAAAGAACACCATAAACTTTACTTCTTCTGTTTGTTAAAAACTGCATTAGACTGCTTAGCAATAAGTGATTTAGTGAAGTTTAAGACGCTAATTCTATGAAAATAGAATTGAGCGCACAGCATTTCTGCTTGTGATAGGCAATTGGTGAGAACCAACAGCGCACAAGAGTTACCAGTTATGCTTGGCGGCCATAGCGAATTGGACCCACCCCTTCCCATCTCGAACAGGGCCGTGAAACGATTCTGCGCCAATGATAGTATGCTTTTTGCATGCGAAAGTAGGTCACTGCCAAGCTTTTTATTTAGTCGCCGTAAGGTGACGTGCAATGGCCCTCCTAGTGAGGGCCTTTTGCTTTTTATCTACTCTAGGTTACTTTACTGTACGTCTGAAATCAAAAAAACTAGGCGTGTGGCTAGGTTTTTGATTTCTGGCGGAGCTATGTGTGCAGATGCTTATTTTCTAAGCAACCCAATCCCCTGACTTTCCACCGTGTTTTTCTAAAAGTTTAATTCCACTGATAGTCATGCCCCTATCCACAGCTTTGCACATGTCATAGATAGTAAGTAAGCCTACGCTAACCGCAGTTAGTGCTTCCATCTCTACGCCGGTTTTACCGTAAGTCTCTGCTGTTACTGAACACAAAACACTAGAGGTTGTTTCATTTATAGTAAATTCGACGCTGACACGTGTTAATACAATGGGGTGGCATAAAGGTATTAGGTCTGAGGTTTTTTTGCTGCCTTGTATAGCGGCAATGCGTGCTATGCCTAAAACATCACCTTTTTTTGCATTACCTTGTTGGATAAGCTGGAGTGTTGCAGGCAACATGCTAATGCTGCCGTTTGCTGTGGCTATTCGATGTGTTTCAGACTTGCTACCAACATCTACCATGTGCGCTTGACCACTGTTATCAAAATGCGTGAGTATTTTTTCAGAATTGATGTTTTTTTGATTCATGGTGAAGTTGACCGTACTTTAAGTGTAAATAATAAAAATTTGTGTAAAGTTTCGAAAGATTTTTACATGAACTCAATACTCTAAACGCTATCATAGTAATAATGAAATTAAATCTACAAATGAAATTTTTAGTGTTAACACTTGCGCTTGCACTATCAATGAATTCATTAGTCGTTATGTCGAATGAACTGCCAGATTTGGGTGACGTTTCTGCAACCATTTTGTCGCCACTGCAAGAACAAGCAATCGCTGAACAAATATTACGAGAGGTAGCAGTAAGCGGGGAGGTGTTACAAGATGTAGAGGTGACAGATTATTTGCAAGATTTAGGTGCTAGGTTAGTCGTTAATCTTCCAGAGAATCGTCAAAAATTTAAATTTTTTGTAGTGCAAGATAATACAATTAATGCCTTTGCTATGCCTGGTGGAGTGATTGGCGTACATACAGGCTTGATACTTGCTGCGAACAATGAATCTGAATTAGCCAGTGTACTTGGTCATGAAATAGGTCACGTTACACAACATCATCTGGCACGCATGCTAGCTTCGCAAAAGTACGATGTATTTAAGAATATCGCAGGCATTGCTTTAGCGTTGTTAGTTGCCCGTGCAAATCCACAACTCGCTGGCGGAGCCTTGACGACAGCATCGGCTATTGGGGTGCAGAATCAATTAGACTATACGCGTGAGCATGAACGAGAGGCAGACCGTATTGGTTTGCAGATACTTGAAGCCGGTGGCTTTGATGTGCGGGCTATGCCAGCATTTTTTACTACATTACAGCGTGGCACACGATTTTCTGAGGGTAGTGCACCAAGTTTTTTACGTACCCATCCAGTAACAAGCGAGCGTATTGCAGATGTCGAAAACCGTGTAGAGCAAATGCCTTATAGGCAGGTGCCCGATAGTATAGAGTTTCAGTATGTGCGAGCTAAGCTACGTGCAGGTGCTGGCAATGTACAGTCTGTTATAGATGTGTTTGAGCAGAACATACGTGAACATCGTTACACGAGTCTAGCTGCTGAGCATTACGGCTTAGCCGTGGCTTTACTGCGTAAAAATGCAATACCAGAGGCTGAGAAAGAGGTTTCTTGGCTGATTAAGAACGCACCTCAGCATCCAATGATAGAAAATCTGAGTGCGAAGCTACAAGTAGCTAAAAATAACCCGCAACAAGCGGCTGAACAATATGCAGCGGCACTAAGGATATTTCCAGATAATCGTGCGCTGATATATGGTTATGCAGAGCATTTTTTAGCCATTAAACAAGCTGATAATGCCTTGAAGGTGGTTAAGTTAAAGCAGGGTTTATACCCAGATGATGATTATCTATATGACATTATGGCGCGTGCTTATACTATGCAAAATAAAGAGCTGCTCAGCCATCAGGCACAGGGTGAGGCATATTATAGAAGATATGATCTTGCGCGAGCCATAGAGCAAATGGATTTAGCAGTTAAAGCTAAAGATGGCGATTTTTATCAAAAGTCCATCGTAGAAGCGCGCTTAAAGCAGTTGCGCTTAATGATGGGTGAAGAGAAAAAATCCAGTTTCTGGAAATGACAAAAGATTTAATTTGAGAGGTGTGATGATGCAGCGTAGAAATTTTTTGTTGGGTTTATTTAGCCTAGCCATATTCGCGCCTATAAATGCGCTAGCCGCGATATGGAATAAAGCAGCATTTGAAGCCATTAAGTTGGATGATGTGAGTAAGAATTTAAATGTTAATCATGAAACGTATAGTGGTGACATTCAAATCACGGCACCAGATCGCGCTGAAAACGGTGCCATTGTACAGGTGGGGATTAAAAGTAATATCGTCAATACAGAATCTATCGCAATCTTAGTAGAAAAGAATCCGACAGCGCTAATCGCAAATTTTAAGTTTAGTAATGGCGCGGAGCCTTTTGTGGTAACGCGTATCAAGATGGCCGAAACCTCGGATATCAAGGTGGTGGTGAAGGCGGGCAATCAGTACTTTACCAATTCAAAAAATGTTGTTGTGCTAGAAAATGGGTGTGGTTGAAATGGATGACAATATGAAAATGCGCGCTCAGTTAAAGGGCGACTATGTTGAGGTAAAGGTTCTGATGAGTCACCCAATGGAAACTGGTCGAAGGAAAGATGATTTTGGTCAGTTGGTAGCGGCTCATTTTATTCAATTAGTAACCGCTACATTAAACGGAAAAGTCGTGTTAGAAGCGCAGTGGGGTACTGGTATTTCAAAGAATCCGTATCTTACATTTCGATTAAAAGGTGCGAAGCTAGGGGATATTGTTGCTGTAACCTGGCATGATAACCTTGGCGCAACTGCTACGCAGGAAATTGCAGTGACACAGGGTTAACAAGTAAGTGCGATATGGCAAGCAATAAGCTAGGCATATCGATGTAATTAAAATGATATATTGGATTTATTGAGTGTTGGTCTTTATAATTTAAACATCGAACATTTGGATGTGTTTCAAAACATAGTTTTTATCAATGAATTTTTTTATTAAAATTTAAAATCAATAAGGAGCAATACCATGTCTTTAGTTAATACAGAAATCAAACCATTTAAAGCAACCGCTTTCCACGCAGGTAAATTTGTAGAAGTGACAGAAGCATCATTAAAAGGTAAATGGTCTGCAGTTGTATTTTATCCAGCTGACTTTACTTTTGTATGCCCTACAGAGTTAGGTGACCTTGCTGACAACTATGCTGAATTCCAAAAAATTGGTGTAGAAATCTATGCAGTTTCAACTGATACACATTTCACGCACAAAGCTTGGCATGATGCTTCAGATACCATTAAAAAAATCCAGTACCCAATGATTGGTGACCCAACTGGTGCTATCACACGTAACTTTGGCGTGATGATTGAAGAAGAAGGTTTGGCATTACGTGGGACATTTTTGATCAACCCAGAAGGCGTGATTAAAGCACTAGAGGTGAATGATCTGGGTATCGGCCGTTCAGCAAAAGACTTAATCCGTAAAGCACAAGCTGCACAATACGTGGCTTCACATGACGGCGAAGTTTGCCCTGCAGCTTGGACACCAGGTGCTGAAACATTGGCTCCATCATTAGATTTGGTAGGCAAAATCTAAGTAAACGTTAAATTAGAGTTCAGGGTAAACCTGAACTTGCACGGACAGTATCCGCGTTTGGCCAAAAGCTAGACGTGGAATCTAAATAATCGCTTTATCCAAAAGATAAGGCTTTTTTTTAACTATAAATTCCCAAAAGAGATTCATCATGGCATTAGATACCACCATCAAAACACAGCTTCAAACCTATTTACAAATGCTTAGAGAGCCGATTGAGTTGGCTGCATCGCTAAACGAAAGTGCTGGCGCTAAAGAAATGTTAGCCTTGCTTGAAGAAGTTGCCAGCATGTCTGACAAAATTACGTTAGTGCGTGATGACAATGCTCGTAAGCCATCATTTGCGGTGAAGCGCGCGGCTACGCATAAAGATGCGGCTAAAGACGTAGGTATTCGTTTTGCTGGTATCCCAATGGGGCATGAGTTTACATCTTTGGTGTTGGCCTTGCTGCATGTCGGGGCACATCCATTGAAGTTAGAGGCCGAAAAGATCGCGCAAATCGCTGCGATTGAAGGCAACTTTCATTTTGAGACTTACATTTCCCTGAGTTGCCATAACTGCCCAGAAGTTGTACAGGCGCTTAATTTGATGGCGGTGATTAACCCGAACATTACGCATGTCATGATTGATGGTTCATTGTTTCAAGATGAAGTAAGCGAACGTAAGATCATGGCAGTACCCACCATCTACTTGAATGGTGAAGAGTTCGGTGCTGGTCGTATGGGCGTGGACGAGATATTAGTTAAGATCGATATGGGCGCTGTAGCGCGTGAGGCAACGAAGTTGGATGTCAAAGCACCTTATGACGTATTAGTGATCGGTGGTGGGCCAGCAGGCGCATCTGCCGCCATTTATGCTGCTCGCAAGGGCATACGCACCGGAGTTGTCGCTGATCGCTTTGGTGGGCAGGTCATGGATACGATGGGCATCGAAAACTTTGTTTCTGTTAAAGAGACAGAGGGCCCAAAATTAGTAGCAGCACTTGAAGAGCATGTAAAAACTTATGATATTGATGTGATGCATTTGCAGCGCGCAGATGCGCTGATTCACCCCGCACAAAGTAAAACTGAGCTGATTGAAGTGAAGTTGGAAAGTGGCGCAACGCTTAAGAGTAAGGCTGTCATTATTGCAACTGGCGCACGTTGGAAAGAAATGAATGTGCCCGGCGAAAAAGAATATCGCGGTAAAGGTGTGGCTTATTGTCCGCATTGCGATGGGCCATTGTTTAAAGGCAAGAGTATTGCGGTCATCGGTGGTGGTAATTCAGGTGTTGAAGCGGCGATTGATCTGGCCGGCTTTGTGAATCATGTCACTTTGCTGCAATTTGATCCTGAACTGCGTGCAGATGCAATTTTGCAGAATAAATTACATAGCCTGAGTAACGTGACGGTGATTGTGAATGCGCAAACCACTGAAATTACGGGTGAGAGCCAGAAAGTGAATGGTCTGACTTACAAAGACCGCACCACGGATAAATTGCATAGCGTGCCGCTGGAAGGTATATTTGTACAAATTGGTTTATTGCCGAATACCGATTGGTTGAAAAGTAGTGGCATCGATTTAAGCAAGTTTGGCGAAATCAATATCGATGCACATGGCGCGACTTCATTATCTGGCGTGTTTGCGGCGGGTGACGTGACTACTGTGCCATACAAGCAAATTATTATCGCGATGGGCGAGGGGGCGAAAGCTTCGCTTGGTGCTTTTGATTACTTGATTCGGCAGTAAGTTATAAGCGATTGAAATGAGAGTAACAAAGGATGAGATGGTAATCATCTCATCCTTTGTTTTATTGGGTATCCGAGTTTCACGATGGATATAACAAAAACTTAGCTGAATTGAAATTTATTCAATGGTGTTGATTGTATTTAAACGGGCTGATTTATGGCAATTAAATTGATAAGACATGAGGCAGAAGCCGGCACTTAAGAGACATTCGCTTGCCATAAAGCATATGGCTAAAAAATATACACTTCTGCCCTACAGTTAAATTGTTTTATTATAGTAACGGCATAGAACCAATTCATTGGAGAAATATTAATGGATAGAGAAGAGCTCGGTAAACAACTTAAAATTGCCTCTGATATTTTAGATGAAGTCGAACATCAACTTCCATATGAATATGAGCAACTAAGCCCAGATGAACATTTTTTAGCAACCATCAGACAACGTATATATTCCGTAAGATGTCAACTTGGTGCGGTACGAATGAGCCTCAAGGACGAGCGTAACTGGAGTGCAGAAGTTTAGTTGAATATCATTTTGTATAATCTCGAATATAAGTAGCACTAAAAGCAGTATTACTCTAGTCCACTCATGGCCGACTGTTGTCGGTGCATATTGTTGTGTCGCTATGACTAATATTGCTTGTTTTGCTCTGTGCCCTAAAATTTAAATCATCGGTGATATTATCAAACACTTTCCATGCAGCTTCGACGTTTTTATTAACAATAATGTCTTTTTCATCCCCCATCTTTAATGTTTTTTAATGTTAGGCATTGCCCGCAAAAGCCGCATCAATAGGTGTATTAAACAAGTGGTTTGTATAATTGCTGATTGTCTTTACCGCAATCGCTAGGACGACTTCTAAAACTTGCTCTTCTTTAAATCCAGCTTGAAGAAACTCTTTTATTTCCGATTCGTTTGGAAGGCCGCGAGATTGCACAAGCCTGCGAGTAAAGTATGAAAGTGCCGCGAGTTTAGGTTCATGGATAATTTCACCGTGACAAATTGCATAAATAACTTCTGCTGGGACACCTGACATTTTGTTAGCAATCGTCGCATGGGCAGCAACACAATAAGCGCAATTGTTTTCTTGGCTAATTGTTAAAAATACAACTTCTTGTTCTGCAGATGTAAACCCAGACAGTTCTCTAAAGGCGTTGTAGCCGGACAAATACGTAGCAAATGCGCCTGAAGAGTTAGCCATATTTCTGTACATATTTGGGATAAATCCAAATTTGGATTGCGTAATTTCAAATGCTTTTTTTACGTTTTCAGCCGCATTTTCCAAGGTTATAGGTGCTAATTTCATGCTCGTTTTGAGGTGCATTTCTTTCTCCATTAAGATTGAATTGTTGTAATACAAAGTTACAGTCTTGTCGTTCGCTTATGATTCCGCTACATAGGGCTTGCGCAAACAATATCGATTGACTTGAATCCAATATTGCGCAGCGGAATAATTTCA
>DAIDAH010000139.1 GCA_027310735.1 Methylotenera sp.
CTGCGTTTGCAGTTGCGCTGTAGCATTCAAGGCAAGTGGCGCGCTTGCCAGCAGGGCAAAGCCAGCATCTGCTTTGGTGAGTGTAGTACCTAGTTGCACGTTGAGTTTGCCTAGCTGATCTCCCTCAACTTTGGTTGTAAGCATTACCTGATTGTTGGTGATGGCAATGTCCAGTTTTGCTTCTTTTAAACCGAGTGGATCCGACGTGCTATTTGCTGTTCTGAATGTAAAGTCTCCAGCCTCGCGCCATAGGCTGAGCTTGCCGTTCAAAGTTTCATTCGCGTTAATGTCCCACTTGCCTGAAAACACTGGGTTGCCTTGCAATGTGCTTGGTAGATGCAGTAAGTCAGCGGGTAAATCTTTTAAGGATAGCTGTTCCAGATGACCTTGACTGATAAGCTTGTTATTAGTCACTTGCAGGCTATTGATATAAACGCGGCCTTGGTTCATTTGCAAAGTGGCCTGCTCTAAGGTGACACTATCGCTATCTATCCGCAACGGGACTGGTGCGGATAGCTTGAGGTTTGTTTGGCCTGTGATAGCGAGTTGCTGCAAAGCGCCTTGCCAGTATGTTTTAGCGCTTACTTTATCTGTAGTCAATCCGCCTTTTAATATGCTATCAAATTGCAAGTCTTGACCTTGTGTAGACACTACCATCTGATGGCTGGTGCGAGTGCCTTGCAGTGTGGCATGGGCGTTAATCGGTGCGTGCTGTCCATAGGTAAGGGCGCTGGCGGTAAAGTCGCCATCTGCTTTGCCATTTTCACCCGCGGTCAAGGTGGCTTGACCCTCCAGTTTTTCAATGGTTAAGTCATTGGCTAGCTTGAGCTTTTGTGCCGCTAAGTTGAAATGCAGTGCAGGATTGTCAAATGTACCATCGAGTGTGCCTTCAGTATGTGCTTGCCCCGCATATTCTTTACCAAATACTGTCAGGTCAGGTAAGTTCGCTTCCCAAGTCATATGGCTATCTGGGTTGCCGAGGCTGCCATTGGCTTGAATGTGGCTGGTGGCAATGTTGGCTTCAAAGTCCAGATGTTGAATTTTTGTGCCAGCTAGCAACAGATTCGCCGATGCAGATAATGGCTGGCCTTGCCATTGGCTATTTCTGGCAATAATTTCCAGCTTGGAGGTAGGCGTGGGCTGTAGCGTGCCTTGCAGGTTAAGATCGAAATTGAGTAGTGCTGGTGGGTAGTTGCCAAGCCGCTCCGGCTGTAGTTCGGTGAGGCGTGCATTGATGTTTATCGGGTAATCATTGGCAAGACTCAGTTGACCATCGGCCACGATATGCGCTGCGGTTTGGTTTGCTATATTGCGATCTTGCAAAATGGCGAGTTTGCCGTTTTGTTGCGCTAACCAAGCGGTGCTTTCAAAGTGCAGCGTTTTTAAATCGCCAGATAACAATGCTTTTACATCATAAGGCGTGTTGCCGACTAGTTGCTTCAGCGCTACTTCGCCAGTGAGCGGAAATGGTTGTGCCGTACTCAAGTTAAGCGCTGCTGTGGCATTGCCCCAAGGCGTATCCGCATATGTTAACTTGAGGTGCAGTGTTTTGGCATTGCCTTCAAAGCTGAACTTTACATTGTTGAGGGTTTGTCGCTTATCAGTGGTAATGATGACGACCTCAGCAATGTCGGCTTGCTGAATAATGATTGAGAAGGGCAGGTTGATACGGTTCGGCAGAGGGGAGTCTTTGGATTTACTCGCATCATCGCGTATCGTCACAGTCAGGCGTTTTGCCTTTAATTGTGCGATTTGTAGCTTACCGTCGCCTGAGGGGGAGAGCTGCCAGCGCGCGTTGAGTTTTTCCAGTTTGAGGTGGATATTATCCAGATCGTAATTGAATGAATCCAAGCTAGAACTTGCGCTGAATGACATTTCACTATGTGCTGGCGTAAATAGTAGCAGCGCAAAACTGAGCAGAACAAAGCGTATGGTGCGGCGTAGCATTATCGTTTTTCCATCAGAATGCTACGCCGATATTAAAGTGCATGCGGTATTCACTCGTTTTTTGACCATAGGCAATGTCCGCTCCTATTGGGCCTACAGGGCTTTTCCAGCGCGCACCCAGTCCGTAGCCATAGACTGGTTTCAGTTCTTGCAGCGTGTTGGCTGCATTGCCGGCGTCAACAAATACTGCTGCGCCCCATTGCGGCGTGAGCCATTGCACCAGCTCAATACTACCAGTTGCAAGGTAACGGCCGCCGACAATCGCGCTACCTTCTGTTACGCCCAAGCTTTGAAAGCTGTAGCCGCGAACAGATTGGTCGCCACCGGCTCGAAATAAGAATGCAGCCGGTGCGCTGTTTTTGCCGTTGACCATACCTACTTCGGCGCGTGCAATGAGTTGCGTGCTGGCTGTGACTGGGTAGTAGCCTTGTGCCTTGATGTAGCTTTGCAGAAACTTGCCATCTGCCAGTGCATCAAGTGGTGCGCCAGCAAATTGCGCATTAAATAAGTAACCGCGTGTCGGGTTGAGGTCGTTGTCGGTGTGTCTGAGCGTAATGCCATAAGCCAATGTGGCGGCATGATTGCTGGATGATGCAGCACCATCCACATTGATATGCTCCGTAATCAGGTTTGCGCCAACGTATTGTTCGCGTTTGCGTGGCCCCCAAGCCCTCTTGATGCCGGCTTTTGTTGCTGTGATTGTTTGTCCTTGAATCGATGTGTGACTCGCACTGCCACTTATGCTGTCACGATAGCCTTTTGCCGTGGTTGGCAGGCTAATCTGCCCACTCAATAATTGCGATTTCTGTTCAATCTTTAGCGCGCTGGATAGCCACCAGCCATGATCAAGTAAATTTAGATTGTCAAAGGTCAGCTGGGTACGTGCACCCATATTGGTGCTGTAGCCTGCGCCTATTCCAACTTTGATGGCAGGATTCTCTTCGACAACTACTTTAATGGGTACATTAGTAGTTGGAGAGCCATCAATGTTGCTGGCTTTAGTATCAACTTTAATGTCGACACTACGAAAGTAACCACTGCTTTGCAGGCGTGACTGAAAGGTGAGTAGCTCTGACTGGCTATAAACGCTATCAGGTTTGATTGGGTTGAGGTTTTCGACAATGCTCGTTGGATAGCGCTTTAACCCTTCAATACTCAAGTTGCCAAAGCGGATCGTAGCGCCACTGTCCACATCTACAGTCAGTGCGGCCGTGTGCGTTTGTACATTAATCGTTGCGCTACTCTGGCTGATGCTGGCATTTGGATAACGTTGAATCAACAGCGCGGCTAGCAGGCTACGCTTGGCTTGACTCCAATCCTCCTGCCGAAATTGCATGCCGGATTTAAGTGTCCAGCCATTACGTAGTTTTGTGACATTAGGTTGGTCTTCGTTGGGTTGGAGCGTAATGTCGCCGGCGAAGTTAAGCGTAACGTCTTGAATCAGAATGGGTGAGCCTGGCTCCACCTTGAATTTGGCTAGGGATACGCCATTGGTTTGTGTCAGTGATGAGGTAATTATTGGCGAAAAAAAACCTTCTGTCGCTAGCAGGTCTTTAATGTTTTGCGGTGCTTCAGATGATACACGCTGCCATTCGGCTGGTGTCATGCGTGGATTGTCGCGCCACTTGATGATGTCTAAATGTTTGAGCAGTAACTGGTTAAGTGGGGAAGGGGCATCAATCTCAACCTGATAAGAGGTTTCATCGGCTTGTGCCTTTGTGCAAAGAAACGGTATGCAAAGTAACAACAGTATCAGGCTGATTAAAAAGGGTATGCCTAGGTTTTCCCCACTTTTAATCATCGGCCTGAATACACATTTTGGTTATGAACCAATCGTTTTTACCAACGCTGTCGCTTTGCCAATATACCTGGCAGGTGTCATGTCCAGCAGTATTTGTTTAGCTTCGCTTGGAATGTTTAACGTACTGACAAAGGCATGTAATGATGCTTTATTGATGCCGCCTTTGCCGCGTGTTAGTTCTTTTAGTTGTTCGTAAGGGTTTTCAATGCCGTAACGACGCATCACCGTTTGAATTGGCTCGGCAAGGACTTCCCAGCTATTATCTAAATCTTCCGCCAGCTTGGTTGGGTTCACTTCTAGCTTGTTCAAGCCGCGTAAGCATGAGTCGTAACCTAGCAAGGTGTAGCCAAATGCCACGCCCATGTTGCGCAGTACGGTTGAGTCTGTGAGGTCACGTTGCCAGCGTGAGATTGGCAATTTTTCAGCCATGTGGCGCAAAATCGCATTCGCCAAACCCAAATTACCTTCTGAGTTTTCAAAGTCAATCGGGTTGACTTTGTGCGGCATAGTTGATGAGCCGATTTCACCCGCTTTTACTTTTTGTTTGAAGTAACCAACTGAAATGTAACCCCAAATGTCGCGGTTAAGGTCAATCAAAATCGTGTTGATGCGTGCCAATGTGTCATACAACTCGGCCATATAGTCATGCGGCTCAATTTGAATCGTCATCGGGTTGTAAGTTAAGCCTAATGATTCCACAAAAGTCTTGGCGAAGCTTTCCCAGTCAAATGTTGGGTAGGCTGACAAATGTGCATTGAAGTTACCCACGGCACCGTTGATTTTGCCAAGGATTTCATTGTTGACGAGTTGTGTCTGTTGACGTTGTAAGCGGTATACCACGTTGGCCAGTTCCTTACCCATCGTGGTAGGTGAGGCTGTTTGGCCGTGTGTGCGTGACAGCATGGGTTGATCGGCGAGTTGATTTGCTAACTCTGTTAAGCGTGCAATTAGACTGTTTAAAAATGGCAGCATGACGGCATCACGTGCACTTTTTAGCATTAAGCCATGTGATAAGTTGTTGATGTCTTCTGATGTGCAGGCAAAGTGAATGAATTCGCTGGCTTTTTTGATTTCAGGATTGCTGTCAAACTTCTCTTTAAGCCAGTATTCAAGGGCTTTTACATCGTGATTGGTGCGCGCTTCAATCGCCTTAACCTGTGAGGCATCCACTTCACTAAAGTTTGCGATGGCACGGTCTAACTCTTGAATGGTTTCTGGACTAAATGCTGCAATTTCTTTTAAATCAGCCGCTGCAGACAAGGCTTTCAGCCATTCAACTTCCACCCATGCGCGGTGCTTGATGAGCGCATACTCGCTGAAGTAAGGGCGGAGAGCATCTAATTTAGTTTGATAGCGACCATCGAGTGGAGAGAGTGCATTTAGGGTGGTGAGCGACATAAAAAAGCTTTCGAACAGGCATTAATAAAGTCGTTATTTTACCCTAAATTGCATGAAGACCTTGCTACGCATTTTCTTTGAGGTGGGTATGCGAGGTCTAGTACTTAAAAATCACCAAGATTTCTTATACTCTCCAAAATGCAGCAACGACTTTATTTCTACCCGCATGTTTAGCTCGATAGAGTGCTGCATCGGCTTCCTGCAGCATTTCATCGATAGACTGGCTTTCATTTGATAAGGTGGCAACACCAATTGAAGCTGTGAATTTTATGGTCTCGTTGTTGTCCAGCGTTACGCTGTCATCTTGAAAGGCTTTGAGGAGCCGTTCTGCAATTTCGACTGCAAGTGCGCCTGCAGCTTTTGGCAATAGTACGGCAAATTCTTCACCACCTAATCGGCCGATGATATCCACTTCACGCAAAACTACTTGGCAGGTTCTGGCAAATTGCTGCAATACAAGATCGCCTGCTTTATGGCCATAAGCATCATTAATTTTCTTAAAGTAATCAAGGTCCAAAACAAGAACAGATAGATCGCACTTGTAACGTAGCGTGCGTAATAGCTCTTGTTCAGCTAGTTCTATAAAGTAGCGGCGATTGGCTAAACCAGTCAAAAAGTCTCTCTGTGCCTGATCTTCAAGTTTTTGTTGTAGCGCAATTCTGTCGGTTACATCTTCCCACTCAACAACGATGCCTAGGCGATTGTTGGTATCATTGACTACGGGGTTTGCCGTTAAACGAAATGCTTTATTTGCAATTGATATTTGTGTGCGGTACGTCTTGTTAAGCGTAGCCAGAATCTTTGCCTGCTCTGATGGTATTTGATGGAATTGGTCTATGTTGCAACCAACTAGTTTGTCGAACTGGATGCCAGTGTGCTGTTGAGCTAATGGAGGCAGTGCTTTTTTGAGTGTTTGGGTAGCCGATTGATTCACGTAAATAATGTTACGTGCATTATCGGTAATCATTACATTGGTTGATACGTTATCAAGCGCCACCTTGATACGCGCAAACTCATTAGCCGTTTCATGCGCTTGAGTGACATCGTTCACTAGTTTATTTTTCATGCTTTGCGCGGCTTCCAGAATTTTGCTTAACTCGTGCTGACCATTGATTTCAATATCGATGTGTACATTGCCGCTGGCCATTCTCATGAAGTATTCATGTGCTTGGTTTATAACATGTGTAATTGACCTATAAAATATGACCCCGATAAAAGTAGCCAATAAAATACTGGTTGAAATAGCAACTAAGCTCAAGCAAAAACTTTGTTGATAGATTTTGTTGCTTGATTCATATTCGCTTTTTGCAACGACTAGCTGTATGGCCACTAATTCCGATATTTTTTGTGTGATGGGGTCTATTTCTGGGTAAAGTTCATAGCTGGTGTAGTATGCCAGTGCTTTGCTGTCATGCTGTTCTACGATGGCTTTTAATTTGGCAATCGACTTGTTCGCACTTTCCATGAGCGGTGCAGCCTGCGTAATGAGTCTTTTTTCTTCATCAAGATGTGCCGCAATGCGATAAGCATTCCAGTTCTGCTGAATTTTTTGTTCAGCTTCGGTAATTTTGGATAGACTTTGTGCCCAGTTTAAATTTCCATTACGTGTTTTATGTGCTGTATCAACAATGTTGACGGCATACATATCGGAAACGACTTTGAGTGTTTCTAAGGGTAAAACACGTTCCGTATAAATCGCATGAATGCTATGGACGGTCTTGTTGAGGTTGCTAACACCTAGCCAGCCAAGGAATACCAGCATCAGGGAGAGAAATGAGATGACGGCAATCAGTTGTGCTTTAATCGTTGGTGATTTATGCATTTTAGTTATTCCCAAGATCTATCGTGTTTCTACAGCATTACTCAAAGTTACTATATTTGAAACGCAACTAGTGCTACCAAAACCAGAACAACCAAACTGAATCTTATTTATTGTAATCGCATTGCGAGTAAACGTCGAAACTGGCGAGGTTGTGGGGGCTAATAGGCCCAATTTAAATCAAGGCATGCTACTAATTTTCCACTAGGTGAATTAATTAACGCTGAAAGGGTGATGCACTGTGCCCTACCTAGCATGGAACGATATGGTCTGGTGGCCTGAATTTCACCAGGATTTCGGATAGCCTGTTTAAAATAATGGCGCCGAGACCAATTAGCACCCTTGGCTTCAAACAATGGCCTGTAGCGG
>DAIDAH010000013.1 GCA_027310735.1 Methylotenera sp.
TTGCACGATTGCTACCAGCGGTGCGTACCTTTATTGCCTTCCCGGCAGGCGTGGCGCGTATGAATATGCCAAAATTTATGACTTATACGTTTATCGGTTCGTTCATCTGGTGCTGGGTACTGGCTTTTGCTGGCATGAAACTTGGCGAGAACTGGGAAAGCCTTAAAGTCTACTTTCACCAATTTCATTATGTGATTGTTGCTGCGGGTTTAGTCGCGCTTACTTGGTATATCAGACGGCATTTTCAACAAGAAGAGTAAGTCACTTTAAGTTTTAATCTACTGTTGTAGGAAAGGCCCCAGTCTTTCCTACAATTCAACCAGCATCCCCGTACTCAAAAACAACACTGCCATTTTAATCGGCAATCCTGCATTGACGAACAGGCCTGCATAACGCTCCAGTTGTGGGCGATGCTGCTTGGCTGCTTCTGTAAAATCAATATTTTCATCTAACTGTGTGAGCTTGTAATCTACAATCCAGCGTACGCCATCTTCCACAAAAGTGCGGTCTATCACATGATTCTGAACAGGGCTCTGAGCATCAGCTTCCTGCGTCTGCATTAAGCTTAGCTCACTCGCTGCATCCGCATATGGTTTAAGCACCCAGCGCCCAGCGTCGCTACTCAGAGTTGTCTGTAATGCCGCCAGCACATGTGCCGCACCTTGTTGTGCAGGCATGGCAGCATGACCTTGCTGCATCAGCCATTTTTGCATAGCGGCTTTGCATTGTTGCAATCGTGCAGCATCCCATAATACGAGCTCTGTTGCGGCCAACATCTCCATATACTTGTGTGCCAACGTGCCGCAATGACGCTGTAAATCTGCACCTTTCAGATAATCCGCCAGACTTGCAATGCCTTGATTAGGTGCCAGAGTGACGGAATTGGAATCCACATTAGCATTTGATAGCACTGCATCTAACACACGGCCTAATTCACTCGAATCAAGGCGCTGCAATTGCGGTTGAAACTGGCGAATATCCATACTCCCCCCCCCTTGTGAAGGCTGCATTGACGTGGCTTGCTCAAAATCAGCTTGAACCGCAGGCCACAGTACCTTGAGCAAAGATTTGGCCGCAGGCCTTAACTCACCTTTTTTATTTGGCTGCATGCTGGCAATAATATGCAATTGTCGTTGGCTACGCGTTGCGGCGACGTAGAGCAATCGTACGATTTCATTGTCGCTACGGATGCCCTCTAAATCTTTAAGAAACTGATACACGCTAGGCGCACTACTTTTAGTCGCTGCATTCGCTTTTTTAGTAGGCGTGAATGGCGCTGCGATTAAGTGTAAATGCCCATCCACCATCACTTCTTGCCACAGCACCAACTCATTATCCGCATGTCTGGGTGGGCGATTGAGCGCGGGTAAAATCACAGTATCAAACTCCAAGCCCTTAGACTTATGAATAGTCAGAAACTGTAAGCTATCATCTGCTTCAATGTCGGGCTGGGCATAAAGTTTTTGCATACCAAGTTCAAGAGAAGCAATATCCACATGACCACTGCGACTGGTTTTTTCGACCAAATCAAAAAATTCCTGCACATCACGGTTATCGCCAGCATTGGCTAAACACTTGCCGCCGCCCAGTTGCAACCATGTGCTTTCGAGCCAGCGGCGAATCGGCATGCGCCCTTGCCCCTCAAAAGCCGCCGTCAGCACAGTTTTCACATGCGCGAGTCTAAGTAATCCATCTGCGCTTAGATTCTGCAAGCGAGCGTCATCGTGCATGAGCTGCCAAATCGTTGCACGATGATTATCTGCCGCCAGCGCATGTAAATCAGCCAACGTTAAACCACACCAAGGTGCACGTAATATGTTGAGCCAGTGGATTCTGTCTGCGCGGTGAAATAAAGCTCGTGTAAGAGATAAAGCATCTTGCACCACTTGCCTATCATTCAGCGGTTCAATTTCCAATGCCTGAAACTTCAAGTGCGAATGATTGCGCCGTATCTCTGACACCAGCTCTTTTAAATGGCTGCGACTCCGCACCAGCACGGCAATTTTCACAGGCTTGTCTGCGCATAGTTTAACGATTAAATCCGCGACATATTGTGCTTCTATGCGCTTAGTATCGAGATTGTTATCTGGGCTGCTATTCGCGCTAGAATCCTCGGCACTTTCTTCTTCGTTTACCGCCAAAATAAGCGGGTGTAACACCACGCCCTCGCCGTCTATTGCACTACGTGTTGCTATAAATTCACGATAGCTGATTGCGCCCTGATTAATGTTGTCATGGCCTGGGAACACCTGCTGAAAAGCCTGGTTAATCCAACTCACCACTTCTGGGTGTGAACGATTGTTGCGGCTGAGTTGCAAGCACTCCAACGGCAAGTGCCCGATGCCAAACTGTGATGCCTGCAAGAATAAACTCACCTCGGCTTTACGGAAGCGATAGATGGACTGCATCGGATCACCCACACAAAATAGGGTGCGACCATCATCAGGTTGCCAACCTTCAATCAGTTTTTCAATCAGGCGCATTTGCACTGGGCTGGTATCTTGAAACTCGTCGATCAGCAAATGTGAAATCTGGTAATCCAACTTGAGCGCTAAATCGGTGACACCCTGCTCATTCTCAAGCGCTTGCTGGGCGCTTTGTGCAATCGCCACAAAATCTACCTCACCTGCGGCCTGAAAAATCGCCCATAAATGCGTGGCGGCCAACATCAACAACTTGGTGAGCGCCTGAATAATGGGCTGATCCTCTTCCAGTGTAAGCACTGACGGCAAGTCACCCAGCGCGGCAATCACTTCGCTATTATCCAAACTAGCGACTATTTCCAGAAAGGCTTCTTTTTTATCTTTATGCTCTTTGTCTGCAGGAAAGCCATTATTCTTAGTCACGGTTTTGCGATACGAGCGCGCAGATTGCGTCACCAGCAAGCTGGAGAGCGCCTGCCATTGCACTAAATCGTCAGCATCTGTAGTGAGCGCAATCTCCCAATCCAACAATACTGCAATATCAGCCTCTTCAGTGAGATTGCTCGCAGCAAATCTAGCCAACGGCATCAGCTCAAGTTGCAATCTAGCTGGCAGAATATGCAAAGCGGCTTGCAGCGTTTCCGCAATTAAATGCCGCAATGCAACTTCGGTATTGGAAGCAATGTCTTCAGCCTCAAGCACGTGTAATTGCCCTGCCAACGGCAACCATTGGTCGCGTCTGGCGAGCATTTTTGCCAATAGTGCAGTCAACTTTTCACTATTGTTATCCATGTAACGTAGCGCCGTGGTGACGGTGTCGTCTGGACTCGATTCATGCATGATGTGCGAAATCGCTCGGCGTGCGGCTTCAAGATAATGTGTATCGGCATCATCACTCACCTGTGGCTGGCCACCAAAGCGGCTGAGCAAAGGCATCTGCCGCGTTAGGCTGCTGCAAAGCGCATCAATGGTCAGTATGCGCAATCGACTTGGCTGATTCAAAATATCCCATTGCTTCTGGTTTGATTGACTCAGTGCGGCATTGGCGAGCGCGCGTGTTTTTAATTTGTGCGCTGCGGTTTCAGACGTTTGGTTTTGCGCGTGCTCCAAGCTCAATAAAATACGGTTGCGCATTTCCGCGGCGGCTTTATTAGTGAAGGTCAGCGCGATAATTTCTTCTGGCTCGGCCACGCTGGCTAACAGGCTCAAGTAGCGCTGTGTGAGCAGCTCTGTCTTACCCGCACCAGCTGGCGCTTCCACGATAAACGAGGCATGCGCTAAGGCACGTTCACGGTTAGCACTATCTTGTGCGTTTAAATCAGGCGTCATTAAGTCAGTCATTTGGCGTTAATTCATCGTTCAAAGCCGCTTGCAAGCGCTCAAACTGCAAGGTGCGTTCTGGTAGGCGCAATAACGGTTTAACATCGCAATATGCCAAAGCACTCTCGCTGCTAAAGGTCACACTTGCGACGCCGGCTTTAATTTCTTGTGCAATGTTGGTCAAACTCACATACCAATGCTCCATCAGGCTATCCCAATCAGCAAAATGCTCGAAGCTTGAGCTGGCTTTAACAGCACTTAAAGCTGTCACTTCGGGCAACACATCATCCCCAGCCGTTAAGCCGATGAACTTGGCTTCATCGGTGCGGATTTTGGCAAAACACACTGCCACCACTGGCTCATATTTCAAGGCAAGCACCGCATAGATCGGCAGTTGCGGCTCAGCAATGCGGTCATCCGCCCAGCTTTTGTTGGCAACCACGCTGCTTGTTTTGTAATCAATCACCACCAAGCCGCCATCTGCGAGCTTATCAATGCGGTCTATCGTCAGCTTGACGCTCAAGCCTTCAATGTCCAGCACATGCGCCTGTTCACAATCCAACACTTCAAAGTCAGCACGCTTGGATTCAATCTCCAACCAGTATTGCAGCAATTGGCTCAAGCGTTGCTGCTCGATGTACAACACTTGCGGTGGTAAGCGAGTGCCGAACTCATCTTGTAAGGCCTGTACGCTTTTTTCAATCGCCACCTCAATAGCAACTTGACGTTGCATCTGATTCATCGCTTGTAAATTGCTTAGGCTTTTACAGTCTTGCCAGAAATATTGCAGCACTTTATGCAGCAAGCTACCGCGCGCCATGTTGTCTAGCCCGTCAACAGGTGTTTCCAGTGGATTGGCGCCAAGACGATATTGATAAAATGCCCATGCTGGGCATACCGCTTGCGTTGCAAACAGTTTCACACCGCCGCGTACTTTTTCACCAGTGACTATCGCTGGTGCAATACTGTCATCCAGCATTTGCATCACGGCAGGTTGTGCCAACATTTCGGCTAAAGTCGGCACAATGACAGGTGCGGAAATAGGCACATTCAGAGGATCAATCGCCAACAACGGTGACGGCCGCAACTCACGCTCACCGTCTTTCAACGCATATGAAAACACAATCTCAGGCGCGCTCTGCAATAGGCGGTGCTGCACTAAGGTCGCAAACGTATTCTGGATACTCGCACTGGCGTTGGGTAGACCTTGACTGCGTTGCAATTCGGCAGGCAATAATGGATTGAGCTTCACGGGCGGTGGCCAGTGCTGGTCGTTCATATTCAGCGCCCACACTGCATCTAACTGTACGGCGGGTGTTTCCAGCAGGCCGAGTAACTGTATATGAATATCGCCCTTCGCTTCGGCCTGAAACATTGCTGCACTGCATAACTCGCTAATCTTTTGCACCGCTTCGGTTGCGCTGGTTTTACCTAAAATTGCATCTAATGCGCTGAGCTCTTTTAATTTATCGAAAAAAGTCTGTTGCGCCTGATACTCATGGCTGGATAGATTGCTGTTTGCAACATCCCTGCTGCCGGCCCAATTCACGGACTCCAGCAAATTGATAAAGCTCATCACCCAAGCCGATGGCAGTTGGCGCGCCTTTGCTTGACTCTGAAACTGCATCAGCAATGTGACATGCTCAATCAGCCCAGCCAACTGCAGGCGACCTTCATCATGTAGCGCTTTTGCTTGCTTGAGCAGCACATCTAAATCATACGATGCGCTTAAATTCTGACGCAAATGTGCATCAAACAACGCTCTGGCATCTAGCTCATCCGCACTGCCCCAGTAGATATCCTGCAAGATGGGCGTGACTTCATCAAAGTTCATATCAGACTTTGTCACAGCCAGCCTTAACAATTGCAACGCACTATGCACAATCGGGTATTCAGTCAACGCCAACCCTAATGAAGAGTCATAACAACGTGGCGCTTCATAGTGTGCACACTGCAAGGTTTCAGGGTGAAAGGTGTCATCGAGCAAGTCTAGCAACTCACGGCGGACGTTACTTAATGCAGGGCTGATAATCGCGAGTTGCGCGTTAGGATTCTCGGTCAATTTTTGCTTGGCCCAAGCCACGGCGGCACGGCACTCGGCATTGCGATCATTCAGAGCAAAATATGTATGTTGAGTAGTCTTAGGAATATTCGCTGCCATTTCATCAATCAGTACACCACGTGTTTTAAGTGCATCGAACAACTGATGTTCTAATGGTGTAATGCGATCAAAACCCGCGAGCGTAATATGGCTAGGCAGGCTGAGTGGCTGACTTTCAAGTAACTCAATTTGCAGCATCTTTAAGCGAGCCGCTTCTATGGCATTCTTCTGAGTACATAACGCTTGAAACGTATGCCGCCAGCGCAAGAACTGGCGAGTTTCCTGACTGATATAGTCATGATTAATCGCGGACTCACTAATGCACCATTCGCACATAAGCTGATTCGCCTCAATGGCCGACTGTGCCAAGGCGCGAATATCAAACAATGCCGCTGCCTCGTGCTTTTCAAGGCAGCTAGAAATGGCTTGCTCCCATAAGTACGACTCGGCAACAGGACTAAGTGTCAGCATGGGCAAAGCTGCGCTAGGCAGTAATCCCAACAACATCGCATCACCGAGCATCGTATCTAACCACTGCTGCAAAGTGCAGGCTTCAAATGCTCGCCATTGCTGAACACCGCTTGCCAGTTGGCGCTGCTGCTGTTGCAACGTCACGCCGCGAACAAGCCGCGCGGTGCTGCAAAGCGTCAGAGTATTAGTTGATAATAGTGACAAAATAAAAAAACTGCTATTAATGGATTATTTGGGATACAGTGCAAGGCGCACGGCACGCAGAAACCGAGATAGTACATTTTGTACAGCGAGGTTGCGAGTACCGAGCAACGCAGCAATGCGCCCATAAAGTCAATTTATTGTGGCTCCTTCGGACTATCCTGCCAATAAACCATGATGCCCTGCTCGCCTTCTGTTGCCTGCAACTCATGCGCAATCCCGATACCCGGCACACAAGCTAGTGTGTCCTGCCAATAAATCAACGGCAGATGCTCACGTTGCCAAGGTGGCATGTTCGCTTCTTGCAGCAAATGTTTAAGGGTACGTGTTGGTCTGAGCACATTCGGTTTAAAACGCTCACCGCCGTCCCGATTTGTCACCCGCAACTTGGTCATGCCAAACTTCACAGCCAAACCTTCACCGATGACTTGTTTGAATTCCAACTGACCGCCATTTGGCAACGATAAGCTAGCCTCGCCATTCCACACCATATCAAACGGCTGTGTAGTCTGCTCTCGGCATAAATAGGCGCGCTGTTGATAGCGTCTTAGCGTTAAATGCGATGCTGAAAAACTGGAAAGTTCAAGGCAAACATTGGCATCCGGCTTGGCATTCAGCAATTGGTCGACAATCTCATTTAATTGCTCTGTGTTTGGCATGGCTAAATGGTTTTTTGAGAACCACCAACGCAATACATTTTTAGTGCGCGGTATATCCAAAGCGCTCAAGCCCTGCAAACACAGGCTGTTTTCATGACCAGTTTCAATGATGAGCGGCTTGGCATCCATTTCAGCTAGGCTATCCAGTAAATCACTCGCTTCAGCCAAATGTGAGGCGGTTCTTGCCAACACAGATTTAACGGCTGGCGCACGTGTTTCGAGCATGCTCAAAACGTCATGTCGAACAAAATTTCGCTCATATTTTGTATCAATATTGCTTTCATCTTCGCACCAATCAATGTTGTGTTGCATGGCGTAATCGTGGAGGGTTTGGCGTGATACATCCAACAAAGGACGTAATAATCGACGAGGTTTGTCGACCGCCGCCATAGCAGCCAAGCCCTTCACACCTGATCCCCTAAATAACTGTAGTAGCAATGTCTCCGCCTGATCGTCCTGATGGTGAGCGGTAACAATGTAATCCGCGACTTCACCATTAGCCTCAAAGCGATAGTTGAATAAAGCCTGATATCGAAGCTGCCTAGCCGCCGCCTCTATGCCTAAACCGCTGTTCTTATCGACTTTCACCTGCACAATTTGCAAGGGAACATTTAATTTCGCACATTGCGCCACACAGAAATCAAACCAGTCATCAGCATTGGCACTTAATCCATGATGCACATGCAGCGCATGCGACTCAAAGGGCAATGTTCCAGATTTATTTAGCGCGCTTAACAAATGCAGCAACACACATGAATCCAAACCTCCGCTCAACGCCAGCAGTAATTGTGGCTGCTTGAGATTTTCGGTAAGGTTAAAGGCGTTAGTAAGAAAAGCTTGAAGATGAACTACTAGAGGATGTTGCGCGGCAGGCGCATGCTGATTAACTGTTGGCACTGCCGCATTTTTCACACGAACACTATTGTTTTTCAACAACTTCTTTGAACTTGCCATAGCTCATTAAGCGTTCATAGCGGCTTACCAGCAAAGTCTTAATAGATTTTGTTTTATAACGTGCTAACTCTTCTTTAAGCGCACCACGTAAGGTTTCCATCAAAATCTCTGGTGAACGATGTGCACCGCCCAATGGTTCTGGGATGATGCGGTCAATCAGACCCATCGCTTTCAAACGAATTGCAGTAATCGCGAGTGATTCTGCAGCAACTGAGGCTTTATCTGCACTCTTGTAAAGAATGGACGCACAGCCTTCAGGAGAAATAACAGAGTAGGTACCGTATTGCAGCATCAACAACTGATCCACCACACCTAGCGCCAGCGCGCCTCCAGAGCCGCCCTCACCAATAATCACACCGATAATCGGTGTTTCAAGCTCGGCCATTACATATAAGTTACGCGCAATCGCTTCTGATTGTCCGCGCTCTTCGGCACCAATACCTGGGTAAGCGCCTGGGGTATCAATAAGCGTAATGATAGGAATATGAAATTTTTCTGCCAGACGGAACAAGCGCAATGCTTTGCGATAGCCTTCAGGACGCGGCATACCAAAGTTACGATACTGACGTTCTTTCACATCGCGACCTTTTTGATGACCAATCACCATCACTGGCTGACCTTCAAAACGTGCTAGACCGCCTACAATCGCAGGATCATCCGCATAAGCGCGATCACCATGCAACTCTTCAAAATCTGTGAACAATGCTTTGATGTAGTCTAAAGTATAAGGGCGTTGCGGGTGACGAGCCAACTGAGAGATTTGCCATGCATTTAAGTTGCCGTAAATATCTTCAGATAATTTTTGATTTTTCTTTTCCAATGCTGACAATTCTTTAGAAATATCTAAAGCATCATTATCATCATGTGATGATTGCAAGCCCTCAATTTTGGCCTCAAGTTCAGCAATCGGTTGTTCGAAATCTAAATAAGTTATTTTCATATGTCAGTCTATTAAGTTTCAAAAAATATCTATCTCGTGATTACATTTGCGTAAAGACAAGGCGAAATGTCGAAGGCAGTACATTTAGTACACCAAGGACATGTAAACACAGTGTTTACGCAAATGTAATCACAAGGGGCTCAATTATATAGGATTTTCACGTTTTCACGACTTAACCACGCTGTTAAGCTTGCAATCAGCTCTTCATGCAGATCTACTCGCCAGTCGTTGCCTAGCATCAACTCCACTTTACTCACGGCGTTGTGATACTCCACTTTCACTGCACAACCGCGTTGTTCATCTGATGCCGCTTTGCAATAAGGCTGCAACAAAGTCTTTAATTTAACAGCGTCTGCCTGACCATTACAGGATATCTTTAAAAAGCTGGCACGGCTATTCCTCAAGCTAGATAAGTCATGTAGTTTTCTAGCATTGACACGCACACCGCCTGAGAAGTCATCATTGCTGACACGACCCTCTACAATCACCAATTGGTCATCTTTAAGCAGTTGCTGATACTGATTCAGCATCTCGTTATTCACCACCACTTCAATCCGCGTGGTGCCATCATCCAGTCCGACAATCGCCATTTTGCCACGTGCAGTCATACGAATACGCACGCCAGAAACGATACCAGCCAACAATTGCGGCTGTTCCTTGGCGCTTAAATTAGCCAGTGTGGTATTCAGAAACTGACTTAAGTCTTTTTGATATGCCCAGTAAGGATGTCCGCTAAAGAAGAAGCCTAGCGCTGTTTTTTCTTCCTGCAGGCGCTGTTGCTCAGTCCATGCCGGCACATCAGGCAAAATGTGCGCGGCGCTATCAGCAACATCACCAAACAAGCTATTTTGATTACGGTTCGCACTATTCTGCTCTGCCGCCGCAATAGCCGTAGAAACACCAGCCAGCAAGGCATTGCGACTAGGCGACAACTTATCAAACGCACCCGCACGGATTAAAGACTCAATCACGCGACGGTTTACTTTGCGCAAATCCAGACGGTTACAAAAATCGAACAAATCTTTAAAAGGACCATCTTGACGGCGTGCCTGCAAAATCACTTCAATCGCCGCCCAGCCTGTGCCTTTTACTGCGCCCAAGCCGTACAGAATCTGATTTTTATTGATTGGCGTAAATTTGAATTCACTTTCATTCACATCAGGCGGCAGCACTTCAACCTGATTCGGCGCACAGTCATCATAAAAGATATGCACACTGTCCGTGTTATTCATATCAGCCGACATGGTCGCCGCCAAGAATGCAGCTGGATAATGCGCTTTTAAGTAAGCGGTTTGATACGCGACCAGCGCATAAGCCGCAGCATGTGATTTATTAAAACCATAGCCGGCAAATTTTTCCAGCAAATCAAACAACTCGCTGGCTTGACGCTCAGTCATGTTGTTTTTAATAGCGCCTTCGGTAAAGGTCAGACGCTGTGCATCCATTTCCTCTTTTTTCTTTTTACCCATCGCGCGACGCAGCAAATCCGCGCCACCCAGACTATAGCCACCTACCACTTGCGCAATCTGCATCACCTGCTCTTGATACACCGCAATACCATAGGTTTCTTTGAGGATAGGCTCTGTCAACGGATGAGGGTATTCCACACGCTGCTTACCGTGTTTACGGCGGCAGAAGTCGGGAATCAAATCCATCGGACCAGGACGATACAAGGCTACCAGCGCGATAATATCCTCAAAGCAATCTGGCATCGCTTGTTTAAGCATGTCCTTCATGCCGCGCGACTCTAGCTGGAACACCGCTGTAGTATTGGCTGTTTTGAGCAATTGAAACGTGGCTCGATCATTCAGCGGCAAAGTTTCAAAAGACAATGGCGGCAACTCACTAGCCGCACGTTGTTTATTAGTGTTCTCCAGCGCCATGTCCAGAATCGTTAATGTGCGCAGACCCAAAAAGTCGAACTTCACCAAGCCTACCGCTTCCACATCGTCTTTATCGTACTGGCTCACCAAGCTTGCGCCATCGGGCTGACAATAGACGGGTGAAAAATCAGAAATCTTGCCCGGTGAAATCAACACGCCACCGGCATGCATACCGATGTTGCGCACAAGACCTTCCAAGCGCAAAGCAAGTTCTAATAGCTCACGCAGCTCTTCTTCATTTTCACGGCGCTCAGCTAATTGCGGCTCTTTAATTAGCGCGTCGCTTAACGTAATACCAAGCTCTAGTGGAATAAGTTTGCTGATACCATCAACGAAATGGAATGGTAGATCCAGCACACGCCCAACATCGCGAATCACGCCTTTAGCGGCCATGGTACCGAAGGTGGCAATTTGTGACACCGCATCAATACCGTATTTCTGTTTCACATAATCAATGACGCGATCTCGGCCTTCCTGACAAAAATCGATATCAAAGTCGGGCATGGAAACGCGGTCTGGGTTCAAAAAGCGCTCAAACAACAAGTTGTATTCCAGCGGATCCAGATCAGTAATGCGCAAGCTATATGCCACTACAGAGCCGGCACCGGAGCCCCGCCCCGGCCCGACCGGCACACCATTATTTTTCGCCCATTGAATAAAGTCCGCCACAATCAAAAAGTAGCCAGCAAAACCCATCTGATTAATGACGTTAGTTTCAAAATCTAACCGCGCATCATAAGCCGCCTGTTTAGATGCACGCACAGTTTCGTCTGGAAACAACACTTTCAAACGTTCAACTAAGCCAGCTTTAGCTTCTGAAATTAAAAAGTCATTCAGACTGACATTATTTGGCGTTGGAAATTGAGGCAGGTAGTTTTTGCCTAGCGTGAGCGTTAAATTGCAGCGCTTTGCAATTTCCACACTATTCGCCAACGCCTCAGGCATGTCCGCAAACAACGCAGCCATTTCAGCCTGCGTTTTGAAATATTGCTCAGTGGTAAAGTTTTTCGGACGACGCGTGTCTGCCAGCACATAGCCTTCGGCAATACATGTGCGTGCTTCGTGCGCTCTGAAGTCATCTGCCGTCGTAAATTGTATGGGGTGTGTTGCCACAATAGGCAGACTGAGCTTACCCGCCACCAAACGTACTTGCTGGATGTACTCTTCTTCGCTAGAGCTTGATACTCCGCTGGCTACACGCTGAGCATTTGGATTTTTTGGATCGCTGGCAGAACGCTGCACTTCTAAATAATAACGATCTGGAAATAATGCCTGCCAATCATTAGCCAGTTGACAAGCCAAATCGTGATTACCTTGCGCACAGGCTTGACCAACATCACCAGCCAAGGCGCCAGACAGAAGCAACAAGCCTTCAGTACCACACTCAACAAACCACTCTCGCTTGAATTCCGCACGACCACGATACTGGTTACTTAGGTAAGCGCGACTAATCAGCTGACACAGTAGCAAATATCCGGCATGTGATTGGCACAACAGCAAAATGCGTGTCGGCTGGTCGCGATTAACCGTATTTTCTATCCAGACATCACAACCCAAAATAGGTTTAACGCCTTTGCCGCGCGCTGTTTTATAAAACTTGATGGCGCCAAATAAGTTACTTAAATCTGTGAGTGCCAATGCTGGCATCTGATCACTGACGGCGTGCTCAACGTAATCGTCCAGACGCACAATGCCGTCCACAATGGAGTACTCACTGTGACAGCGTAAATGAATAAAACTAGGAAAATCTGAAGGTGTTTGACTGGTCTGCGACATCTCTCAATTTTACCTTATTGAGGGACTTTTGGCTGGGGAAACTTATATATAAACACCGTTACAAACCTGATCCCGTAGGTCAAAATTATTCAAAAAGAGCAGGCAGACTTGCGCATCTAATTGATATGTAAAAAGGATTTTTCACGTGTCTCTGCACAAGTGGCAGATGAAATAATTTAGTCAGCACTACTCATGTTGCTGTAGCAAAACATTGAGCTCTAAAAGTAAGGCATCACGCAGACTATTCAATTCAGGGATACCTTCTAATGCAGCTGCATGTAACCCTTTCATCTTAAGTGCGCATAAAGCTTCAGCCAGAGTGTGCGCCTGCTCGTGCAAAGCATTAACGAGAGTAAAGGCTGGCTGAGTACCATGCCCCATTCTACCGACCCCCTCCAACCAGCGACCAAAATGACACTCCTGATACGCCAGTATTGGCGGCCATTCGCGCTCATCTTTCAAGTAATGCTCTACAGCTTTAGTCCACACACGATGCTCAGCACTCGCAAAAAGCACTGGTAAGTCACTGCGACTCAGCACAGGCTGGCTAGACCATGCTGCATCAGGGCGCCATTTACTTGCCCAATCTGGTAGTTCATTGGCAGGCATTGGTCGGGCAATGCCGTAGCCTTGCGCAAGTTCACAGCCTAATTGTAGCAACACAGTGCCATGTTCTAACGTTTCCACACCCTCAGCAATCACCTGACGTTGAAATGCCGTGGCCAGACCTATTACCCCCTCTAAAATTGCCAGATCATCAGGGTCATTGAGCATATCTCGCACAAAGCTCTGGTCGATTTTAAGGATGTGCACTGGCAAACGTTTTAAGTAAGATAATGACGAATAACCCGTTCCAAAATCATCCAGCGCGAATTTCACCCCCATTTCACGGCAACGATTAATGGTGTGTGACACTTGCGTCATATCTTCCAGCGCACTAGTTTCAAGCAACTCAACTTCAAGACTAGTCGGTGCAACATCAGGATGACTTGCCAGAGTCTCTCGCAAACGTTCAACAAAGTCAGGTTGTTGCAATTGGCGTGCGCCTACATTCACGCTGACCGGAATATCAAGACCAGCAGCATGCCAAATCTCGATTTGCGCCAACGCCGCATCAATCACCCACTCGCCAATATCAATTGCTAAAGCATGATCTTCAATCACAGGTAGAAAAGAGGCTGGCAACAAAATACCTTTGTCAGGATGTTGCCATCGAATCAAGGCCTCTGCACCAATAATCGCACCAGTACGCAGGTTCACCTTAGGCTGGTAATACAGCATAAATTCACGTTCAACTAATGCGCGGCGTATGCGATCTAGACTTTCATGCAAGCTGCGTACGCTACTATCCTGCTCCGCATCAAAAATATAATATCGATTTTTTCCTGCCTGCTTGGCTTGATACATTGCCTGATCGGCTTGGCGTTGCAATTGGTCAGCATCAATCTCTTCAACTTGCGGGTAAAACGTAACGCCTAAACTAGCCGTTACCTGTAAAAGATCACCATTAACCTCTATAGGCTCAGCTGCCGCCGCCAACATTCGACTTAGCATAGGAATGCTAGCTTCAACATCAGCCAGATCCAGCAAGATAGCAACAAACTCATCACCGCCGATACGTGACAACGTATCGCCGTCACGTAATGTTTGCTTCATACGACTGGCAACAGCCACTAACAATTGATCGCCAACATCATGTCCATAATTATCATTAATGGCCTTGAATCCATCAAGATCAAGAAATGCCACCGCCAGCAGACAACCACGTCGCTGCGCCTGCGTCATCGCTTGAGACAATCGGTCGGCAAGTAACACTCGGTTAGGTAAACTAGTCAACGCATCATAATGGGCAATATGCTCAAGCTGTTGTGCATGCTCTTTAAGAAGCGTAATGTCACTACAAAGTGCCACATAATTCTTAACATTACCATGCGCGTCATGTACCGCGCTGATGGTCTTCATTTCCGCATAAACTTCACCGTTCTTGCGCCGATTCCAGACCTCACCACTCCAGTGCCCATTTTTCTTTAATGTCATCCACATTGCCGCATAAAATTCATTGTCCTGCCGGCCGGAACTCAGATCACTAGGATTCCTACCCAATAACTCCTCGCGGCTATAACCAGAGATAGAGGTTAGCGCTTCGTTAACATCCACAATATTACCGTCTGCATTAGCAATAATAATACCTTCACGAGCATGCGTGAAAACGTTTGCATAAAGCTGCAGCGCTTCTTCGGCTAGCTTACGCTCCGTGATATCAATATGCGTTCCAATCACTCGTAAAGGCTTACCATCAGCACTATGCTCTACCGCCATTCCCCTACTCAGAATCCATTTATAACTATCGTCCTTGCATTGCCGACGATACTCAACAAGATAAATATCAGACTTACCCGCTAGATAAGTCTTGATGGTTTCATCTACATACGCCCTGTCATCAGGATGAATACGACTCGTCCACTCTTCATTGCATGGCAAAATGTCCTCTTCTGCATAACCAAGCATTTCTTTCCAGCGTTTAGAAAAGTGCGCCTCATCCGTTTCAACATTCCAATCCCACATACCATCACCGGAACCTTCAATGGCAAACTTCCAGCGGAACTCGCTTTCCTGTAACTTTTTCTGCTGCTCCTGCAAGACACTATGACTTGATTGCAATGCGAGCTTAGTCAATAACAATCGTACGCTCTGAAACAGAATCAAGCCGATAGCAAGCAAACTAAATAACGCTTGCCAGTGATAGCGCACCAAAATATCTTGCCATGTAAACACTGGGCTCTTATCAAAAGGTGACACCCGCAACTCTTTAAGCAACTCCACTACAGGCGTGTAGTCAGCGGGCACAACAAAACCATGAATACCCATGGTGCCTGTTGCAGCCTTGTTTTCTTCCAACGTAAAAAGAGTCGCGACAACGTGCCTGGCAAGACGCTCATCCACATTAGGCATGGATGAAAAAGCCCACTCTGGATACAGGCGTGTTGAAACCTTTACTGGAAAGTCCGGTAGATTTTGCAGATTGATGACTTTAATCTGCTTCATATCCAGCTTGCCTTCATGCGCCATAGCCTCCAGCACACCGCTTCGTACAAACCCAACATCAGCACGCCCGGCAAGAACCGCATCCACCACTTTATCTTGCGGCATAGTAGTTATCAGCAGTTTGTTATCCCGCCGCAGATTAACCCCAGCTTGTTTTAATGCATACATCTGCATTTGATAACCGCCGAAAGAGTTAACGTTTACAACTGCTATCGTTCTGTTTTTGATGTCAGTTAAAGTGTTGAGATTGGCTTCTGCTGCCCGACTAAAGATAACACCTCCATAGACAGAGATACGCTGACCATCTTCGCTAGAAGCCAATGTTGCAAGTGGTGCAGATAATCCACCCGCATGATTTAGCCGAATATAGTGTGCAGAATTAGTAAGTACGAAGTCTAGCTGACGACTGAGCACCGAAGCCTCCAGTTCAGGAATAGTCAGTGCCTCCATCTCAAAGTCATACTCAGGAATAGCCTGTTTTAGCGCCTTGGCTAATGGTTGCCATTGCGCTTGCGTTTGTGCTTTTGATCGATAAGCAAGCACGCCAATTTTTACTGTTTCAGCACTATAAGCTAAGGTACTGCCCTGCAGTACACTCGCTAAACCAGCCAGCAAAAACAGTAAACGAAAAAATGTAGTCATAGGATTAATGATTAGATGCCAAGTGTTTAATTGGCTATTATCTTTATTAAAAATCGGTGGGTAAAAAATCAGCGTTAATCAATGCCGCCAATGTGTCATTTTTCTTTAAAAGATTAGCCTTTACCATGACATTCGATAGTTTACGTGCCGTGTCACCCAATTTAGGATTCTGGCCAGACAACAAACGAAAATTGTTATCGGCATCAGGTAACAGTAGACCCCTATAAGCCTCTAAAACCCCAGAAGCAGGCAAACCTAAATGAGTTGCCATACGGTAAGCAGTATCTTGTGGATTATGAGTCAAATGCGCCAATGCCCGAAAGTGTGCAGAAATTAAATGGCGTAAAGCACTCACATGACCATGATCCAGCTTATCGCTACGCATCACTAGCACATCAACAATGGTATTGGGTATTTGCCGACTGTCAAATATTTTTACTGCATGCTGCGCTAAAAGCTGGCTTGCAACCAGCTCATAAGTAATGGCTGCATCAACCTGATTGCGAGCCCATGCATCAACTTGATTATCAACCGGCACTTTCACCAGTGTCACATCTTGCTTGGTCAGCCCTGCTTGCTGCAAAATCTCCGACAACATCACCTCACCCACGGAGCTTTCCTCAACGCCAATACGCTTACCTCGAAGATCACTGAGGTTTTTGATGTTTGGTTTAACAACCAGCATATCAGCACCGGCAGACACATTAAAAACCATCACAACAGAAAGAGGTAAGCCCGTCACACGCGCTTTTAACACTTCATCCAGCGTAAGCGCGGCACCGTCAACCTCGCCATCAGCCAATGCCTTTAAAGATGCGGCAACCGACTTTGTTTCGACCAAGCGCACCTGATCTTTATTCAGCCAACCTTCATTACGCGCCATAAACATAGGTTCATACCCAAGCCAAACATTCGCAGCGATGCTAATTGGCTTATTATTTGCCAGCCAAAAATAGCCAGATAATATGCATACAAATGCAAGTGCGCTTAAAGTGGCAATCAACCAATGACGACTACGAATATTGAAGTCTTGCATAAAATTTTTATTGATAAGTTTTCTTGATACTACCATGCAAGCGCGGCATTTGTTCGCGCCCCTCGACGTCTACTATAAAAAGTAGTTTATTGGGGCATTTTCCCGGCGAATTCGTTGTTTAAATCAAACAAATTATCCTAAACTCGCCGTCTCGAGCTCGTCATTTAAGTCTTACTACCCAACCATTGCCTACGCCAAAAAATCATGACCATGACAAGCGCAATAAGAACCATCAAACCCATTGCCCACCAGAATCCATCTTTGTCAGCTAGCCAAGGCATTTCATGAAAGTTCATACCAAAAATGCCTGCAATTAACGTGGCTGGCATAAACAGCATGGCAACAACAGTTAACGCCCGCACCTCCAGATTTACGCGGTTACTGACGCTTGCCATATAAATATCCATCATGCCACTAAGTGAATCTCGAATTGACTCGAGCGACTCAATAAAATTAATCGTGTGGTCATACACATCACGCAGATAAGGCATAGTGGCTGGCTTGAAAAAATCATTTTCATTACGCGCTAAACTATTAATCACTTCGCGCAACGGCCACACGGCACGGCGTAATTCAATACTCACATGCTTGAGTTGATGAATACTATACAACTCCGTGTTCGTAGGACTGTGTAACAGCAATTCCTCAAGCGCCTCACTCGCATCACTGACCTCTTCGAGAACTTTGAAGTATTGATCGACAATACTATCGAGCAATGAATAAGCCAGATAATCGACGCCCAGTTCACGAATATGTGCACGACTGGCACGCAGACGCTCTCGTATTGGCTCAAAAATACCCGTTGGCCGCTCTTGAAACGTCAGCAAAAAATTACGTCCCAACACAAGACTAATTTGCTCGGAACTCACCGACATGCTTGCTTCGTGATAATAAAAACTACGCGCCTCTAAAAAAACATACGCATCAAACTCATCAATTTTAGGACGCTGTTCAGTATTGAGAATATCTTCTTGTACTAATGGGTGTAAATGAAACAAATCACCTATTTTTTTAATGAGTGCCGCATCATGCACACCATGAATATTAAGCCAGAGCTTTTTACCTGTACTGTCATAGTCATCCAGTTTGAGCATGGTAAGTTCATCATTACTCAGCTTACGTTCGCTTAAATCTACAGCATCGTACTCGATCATACTGATGATCGGACTATCCAGTTTGATATCGCCAATATGCACAAGCGATCCTGGTGGCATACCAATTTTTTTCGTGTGAACCTTTTTGTGTTTATGCATAATTTAACATCACAATCTATTAAGTTTAGAGTTACTCAGCACGCAAGGCTTCAATCGGATCCAGTCGTGAAGCACTCCTTGCAGGTAGCACACCTGCCAGCAGACCTATGGTAGCAGACATCGCCAGAGCACCTAACGCAAAGCTCCATGGCGTATGTACCGGCAATGTCGGCAATGCAAAGCGAATGAGTTGTGCCAATCCTAGCCCTAGCAACAAACCCATGACGCCTCCCAATGAAGCCAATATAACGGATTCACTCAGAAACAAACTCAGAATAGTGCTTCGACGCGCTCCTAGCGCAACCAGCAAGCCAATCTCATTAGTACGCTCAGTCACAGAAATAGTCATAATGGTGACAATGCCCACACCACCTACCAATAACGAAATACCACCCAGCGCGCCAACTGCCATGGTGAGAATATTAAGAATATTCGACAGTGTTTTGAGCATATCTTCCTGCGTAGTCACGGTAAAATCCTCATGCCCATGCCTCAATTTTAGCTGTGCCTTTACTGCCGCGGCCACACTGGAGGAAGGCACCCCCTCTTCATAAGTCACGTCAATCTCCATCAGCCCTTCACGGTTGTAAATCTCTAAAGCACGTTCGGTAGGAATAAACGCCGTATCATCCAGATCAATACCAAGAAACTGGCCTTTAGGCACCAACACGCCAATCACACGAAAATGAAATCCGCCAATACGTACTCTTGCGCCAAGTGGATTTGCGTTCCCAAACAACTCATCCCGCAACTTACTGCCCAAAACCACAAAAGCACGCGAACTCCCAGCCCCTTCCCGTGGCAAGAAACTCCCAATATGCACAGTAGAACTAAATACACGCGTAAAGTCTGCATCTACGCCATAAATGGTAGAGCGCCGTAAACGACCATTCGCCTCGACTTCAGAGTTACCCCATACTATAGGTGTAGAGCCCGTGACATGCGGTAATTTTTTCAGTGATGCGGCATCTTCTAATGTTAGCAGTCTGGAAGTAGTCGGAATACCTGATGGTGGCTGACCGCCTGTTTTCACCTTACCAGGAGAAACACCAATCACGTTAGTACCAAATTGCGTAAATTCTGCCAGCACAAAACGATGTACCCCCTCACCAATAGAGGTGAGCAGAATGACGGCAGTAATGCCTACGGCAATACCCAGCAACGTAAGAAAGCTCCGCATACGGTGTGCGGTAATGGCTTGTAACGCAAATCTGGTTGAATCCGCTATCAGCATCAGTCTTGATTACTTTTTAGATAACGCTTGTATCGGGTCAAGTTGCGCGGCGCGGCGCGCAGGCATGACCCCGAAAACAAGTCCGGAAACCAGCGACGTACCCAAGCCAGCCAGCACAGCCCATAGCGGCGGGTAAGCGGGGAAAGTCGGGTATATATGCCGCAGCAATGCGGCACCTAAATAACCCAAGCCTGTGCCAAGCAAACCGCCACTAAGCGACAGCAGTAGCGCTTCTGCCATGAATAACTGACGTACTGCCGATGAAGTAGCACCTAAGGCCTTAAGCAAGCCAACCTCTGCTGTGCGCTGTGTAACAGAAACCAGCATTACATTCATCACCAATATGCCAGCTACAGCCAAGCTAATCGCAGCAATTCCAGCCACACCCAGCGTGAGTACATTCAATATTTTATCGAAGGTTTTAAGCACAGCGTCCTGTGTGATCACCGTAACGTCTTCTTCACCCTCATGACGCTGAGTAAGCATTTTCAGCACACGCACTTTAACTTCGCCAATCTGCTCACGGCTGCGCGCTTCAACCAAAATACGGAATAATGTATTAGTGTTGAGCATCGCTTGTGCAGTCGCCACGGGCACAATCAACAACTCATCGGTTGTCATCCCCAGCCCCTGCCCACCCTCGCTCAG
>DAIDAH010000140.1 GCA_027310735.1 Methylotenera sp.
GCTGGCGAAAAGGTAGCTGTGAATATCTGTTATGAAGATGTGTTTGGCGAAGAGATTATTCGCCAGTTACCAGTAGCCAGCCTGTTGGTGAATGCCAGTAATGATGCATGGTATGGCGAATCTCTTGCTGCTTATCAACATATGCAATTCTCTCAAGCGCGTGCCTTGGAAACTGGGCGCACCATGTTACGCACAACCAATACTGGCGCCACGGCCATGATTGATCCGCATGGAAAAATAATCGCGCATGCACCGCACTTCACGCAGACTACACTCAATGTCACAGCACAAGGCTATTCCGGTAGCACGCCTTATGTACGCTTTGGCAATTGGCCTTTCATCCTATTTTGTTTTGCCGTCATCGCATTCATCTGGAGACGTAACGCTATTGTTAGCAGATAACCTATTGTTAGATTACAAAACCAAGTAAAATCTACCCTTTCGCCAATTACAATAGATAAAAATCTACAAACAAATCATGGCTTTGACATTTCAAGAGATTATTCTCACCCTGCAAAAATACTGGAGCAACAAAGGCTGTGCGCTTTTGCAATCCTACGACATGGAGGTTGGCGCAGGCACTTCGCATACCGCCACATTCTTGCGCTCACTTGGCCCAGAGCCTTGGAAGGCTGCCTACGTACAACCAAGCCGTCGCCCTAAAGATGGCCGCTATGGTGAGAACCCAAACCGCTTACAACATTACTACCAATTTCAGGTAGTCCTTAAACCGGCACCGGCTGACATTCTTGAGCTATATTTAGGCTCACTTGAAGCCCTTGGTTTCGACCTGAAAAAGAATGACATCCGCTTTGTGGAAGACGATTGGGAAAATCCAACGTTGGGCGCATGGGGCTTAGGCTGGGAAGTTTGGTTGAACGGCATGGAAGTCACACAATTCACCTACTTCCAACAAGTTGGCGGCATAGATTGCAAACCTATCACCGGTGAAATCACCTACGGCTTAGAGCGCCTAGCCATGTACCTGCAAGGCGTAGATAACGTCTACAACCTGACTTGGACTGAAGGCCTGAGTTATGGCGACGTGTATCTGCAAAATGAACAAGAGCAAAGTGCTTACAACTTTGAGCACTCAGATGCTGACTTCTTGTTTACCGCTTTTGATGCCCATGAAAAACAAGCCAAACATTTGATGGAAAGCCAACTGGCACTACCAGCCTATGAGCAAGTGTTAAAAGCCGCACATACCTTCAACTTGCTGGATGCTCGCGGCTCAATTTCCGTGACTGAACGTGCTGGCTACATTGGCCGCATTCGCAACTTAGCAAGATCAGTTGCAGCCAGCTACTTGGATAGCCGCGCCAGACTTGGCTTCCCAATGGCACCTAAAGACTGGACTGACGAGGTATTGGCTAAGTTAGAAAAAGAAAAGAAAACTGCTTAATTGTGATTCCGTGCCTAGCGCGGAACTCAGAAAAATTAAATGAAAATCAAATTCTGATAAAAGTCAGAATGACAGGATAACAAGTAATGGCAAGTCAAAATTTACTCGTAGAATTATTCGTTGAAGAACTGCCGCCTAAGGCGTTAAAAAAACTAGGTGAGTCATTCGCAAACACCTTATTTGAAAGCCTAAAAACACAAGGCCTAACCACAACAAGCTCTACAGCAACAGATTTCGCATCACCACGCCGTTTGGCTGTACATGCCACGCAAGTGCTTGCAGTTGCACCAGACAATGCCATCACACAAAAGCTAATGCCAGTGAGTGTAGGTTTAGATGCGAACGGCAATGCCACACCAGCATTACTCAAGCGCCTAAATGGTATGGGGCTGGATGAATCAGCCGTAGCCAGACTGACCAAACAGATGGATGGCAAGAATGAAGCGCTGTTTTTAGAAGTGATACAAAAAGGTGCGGTACTGAACGAAGGTCTGCAAAAAGCGATTGAAGAAGCCATTCAAAAACTACCGATTCCTAAAGTGATGACCTACCAATTGGCTGATGGCTGGAGCAGCGTGAATTTTGTGCGCCCAGCGCATGGCTTGGTGGCTTTGCATGGCAGCGACATTATCGCCATTAATGTACTTGGCTTAACGGCAAGCAACCAGACACAAGGCCACAGATTTGAAGCCGCAGTGTCACCTGTAGTATTAAAAAATGCAGACACTTATGCCGAGCAACTCAAAACTGAAGGCGCGGTGATTGCCAGCTTTGCAGAACGTCGCGCTGAAATTGTGCGCCAACTCAATGCCGCCGCAGCCAAACAGAATCTGAAACCGATTGATGATGACGCATTACTAGATGAAGTCAGCGCATTGGTTGAACGCCCGAATGTGCTACTCGGTCAGTTTGAAGAGGTTTACCTAGAAGTGCCACAGGAATGCTTGATTCTGACCATGAAGGCGAATCAAAAGTATTTTCCATTATTAGATGCTAACGACAAGCTCACCAACAAGTTTTTAATCGTCTCCAACATTAGTCCAGACGACGCCAGCGCTGTTATCGGCGGTAACGAGCGCGTGGTACGTCCACGTCTGGCAGATGCCAAATTCTTCTTTGACCAAGACCGCAAGAAAACTTTGGAAAGCCGACTGACCAATCTGGATAAAGTGGTTTACCACAACAAACTAGGCTCTCAAGGCGAGCGCACACAGCGTGTACGTGCCATCGCCAAAGCGATTGGTCAGCAACTTGGCGGTGATGCCTTGGCAGCAAAAGCCGACCAAGCCGCGCAACTTGCTAAAGCCGACTTAATCACCGACATGGTAGGCGAATTCCCTGAACTACAAGGCATTATGGGGCGCTATTACGCGCAGCATGAAGGCTTGGATAATGACGTCGCCTTCGCGATTGAAGACCATTACAAACCACGCTTTGCAGGTGATGAATTGCCACGCAACCAAACAGGTGTTGTGATTGCGCTTGCTGACAAGCTGGATACTTTGGTTGGCCTATTCAGTATTGGTGAAAAACCAACTGGCGACAAAGACCCATTTGGCCTTCGCCGTCAGGCATTGGGTATCATCCGCATGCTGATTGAGTGTGAATTGCCATTGCAATTTGGCGCATTGATTCATGACGTGTTAGCGCTGTTCAATATAGCAGCCAGCGCACAAGCTGCCACTGTTCAAGCCATTAAAGAGTTCTGCTTTGACCGCTTAAGCGTTAGCCTGCGTGAGCAAGGCTCCAGCCCACAAGAAGTAGATGCCGTATTGTCACTAAACCCAGTATTATTGAGCGAAATTCCACAACGGCTTGCGGCTGTACGTGCATTCTCAGCATTAGAAGAAGCGCCAGCCCTAGCGGCAGCAAACAAACGTGTCGGCAATATACTGAAAAAAGTTGAAGGTATTGTTGAAGCAACTGTTGATGTTGGTCTATTGAAAGAACCTGCAGAAATCGCGCTTAACACAGCATTAGATGAAGTTAAACCACTCGCTTACGCTGCCTTTGAAAGTGGCGATTACACTGCATCACTGAAAGCACTCGCAGCATTGAAAGCGCCAGTGGATGCGTTCTTTGACAACGTAATGGTGAATGCAGATGACCCAGCTTTGAAAGCCAACCGTTTAGGTTTGCTTGCAATCCTGCATCAAGCCATGAATCGCGTAGCAGACTTATCTAAACTGGCAAACTAATCTAAACCGGCAAACTTAAGATACAGGCAACCTAAGATTATGAAACTCGTTATTCTCGACCGTGATGGCGTCATCAACAAAGATAGCGCCAATTTCATTAAAAGTACCAACGAGTGGGTTCCAATTCCTGGCAGCCTTGAAGCCATTGCTTTACTCAACCAATCCGGCTTTAGAGTCGCGGTCGCGACCAACCAATCAGGCGTCAGCCGCGGCTTGTTTGATATGGCAACATTGAACAGCATTCATGACAAAATGCTGCGTGAATTAGCACAAATTGGCGGGCGTATCGATGCGATATTTTACTGCCCACACGCTGCAGATGAGCGCTGCCAGTGCCGCAAACCAAAACCTGGCATGATTCTGGAAATTGGCAAACGATTTTCCGTTGAGCTAGACAAAGTGCCAGCCGTAGGAGATGCGCTACGTGACTTGCATGCTTATGCTGAAGCTGGCTGCCAGCCTATTCTAGTGCGCACAGGTAAGGGTGAGGCAACACTGGCTGCTGCAGCTAGAAGCGCAGACAATGCCTTGCCGGAAAACACCTGGATTTGCGCGGATTTAAACGAAGCCGTGCAACGTATTATTGCTACATATGCACCAGCGTAAAGATACACATATGTCAAACAGAGCTTAATTAAATATGAGTACATTACTCACACACTTATGATATTTCTACGTTCGCTAATATTTGCCATCGGGCAGTGGTTATTTACCCCCATATTCTCTGTACTAGCGCTATTCACATTCCCATTCTCGCGCATTACTCGCAATAAAATCATCAGCCTATGGGCACGCAGCATGCTTTGGTGGCTGCGTGTTACCTGCAATATCCGTTATGAAGTCAAAGGCGCCGAGAACATCCCCACAACGCCTTGCGTCATTCTCGCCAAACATCAATCAGCTTGGGAAACATTGGCATTTCAATTGATTTTCCCACCACAAGTATATGTAATGAAACGCGAACTATTGTGGATACCATTTTTCGGCTGGGGTTTGGCCATGACATCCCCGATCGCCATTAATCGCAGCGCTGGGCGCGAGGCATTAAAACAACTGGTAAAACTAGGCAAACAACGCCTAGCCAGCGGCCTATGGGTTGTCGTATTCCCAGAAGGCACGCGCATTGCACCGCATAAGGACAGCAAGTTCCATATTGGCGGTGCATGGCTTGCCAGCGGCACCAAAGCCACAGTATTACCAGTGGCACACAACGCAGGTCTACATTGGGCGAAAAACTCCATGCTTAAACATCCGGGGGTTATTACTGTCAGCATCGGACAACCCATCGACTGTAGTCACCTCAAGCCTGAAGCCGTGAATACGCAAACTGAAGCCTGGATTAAAGCTGAAATGGCAACCTTAGGCGCATAATGAGTCATACGCTCACACTACCTTCCGGTGACCAACTGCATTATCAATTAGAGCGGCGCCAGCGACGCACTGTCGGATTGAAAATCACAGCATCAGGTTTAGTGATACATGCCCCAAAACGCATTTCACAATCGCAGCTTGAAGGTCTGATTGCACTAAAGGCCGATTGGATTCGTAAAAAACTGGCCGCAATTACCGCCAACCAAATTCCAGCATTGCAATGGCAAGATGGCGAACAGCTGCAATTTTTAGGTAATCCCCTGACATTGGCTATCAGGCACGATGTTCGCTCGAGAGCGGTGAACTACGAACCGGGAATTTTGCAGTTAGCCATGCCGAACCATCTTGATCAAGCCGCGGTGGCACGTAAAGTAGTGCAATGGTATGGCAAACAGGCTATTGCAGACTTCGCACGCCGTTTAGCATTATTTGCGACTAGGCTAGGTGTACCAACACCATCGTTATTTCTATCAAACGCACGAACACGCTGGGGAAGCTGCAATTCTAGGCAAGAAATTCGGCTTAGTTGGCGTTTGTTACAAGCGCCACCACATATTATTAACTATGTGATTTGTCATGAACTGGCGCATTTAAAAGAAATGAACCACTCGGCGAAATTCTGGGCAGTGGTCGCCAGCATTTACCCCGATTACAAAACAGCAGAAAAAGATTTAAAAACCTTGTCGCATCAGTTGCATCGCATGTAAAAGCCGGACTTAGCGGGCGAATACTTTAAACACAGAGCACCGCATTAAACCTATCTAAAGTATCTGCTTAATATCACTCGCCATATCCGCAGGTTTTTCACCATAGTCAATATAAAGCCTGACTTTTCCGGCTTTATCAAACATATAAATACCTGCACTATGGTCTATGGTGTAGCCCTCACGGCCTTCTGACTGTACTTTGCTGGCAAAGATCTTGAATGTTTTAGTCGTCGCAGCAATATCTTCCACAGAGCCACGTAAGCCAATAAATCGCGGATCGAATGATGGCACAAACTGCGCCAATACTGCCTGCGTATCACGTTCCGGGTCTAATGTCACGAACAGCACTTGCACCTCATTGGCACGTGGCCCTAATAATTTCATAGTTTGCTTCAAATCCAGCATCGTCGTCGGGCATACGTCAGGACAATGCGTATACCCAAAAAACAAAGCTACAGCCTTGCCTTTAAAATCAGATAATGTGCGTAATTTCCCAGTATGGTCGGTCAAGCTAAACCCTTGAGAAAAATCTGCACCAGTGATATCCGTGGCGACAAATTTTGTTTCATTTGCCGCTGGCTTACAGGCCATCAAAGCGCTCAGCAAGAGCACCATTAAAAAATATCGCATCAAAATATTCCAATTCATTTTAACCGCCCACTTTAAATAGTCACGAATAATCACGCTCATTTGATTCTAACCCAGATTTTAGTTCATTCAGAAAAACTGCATTAAATCAAAATTGAATTAAATCCAAGGCTTAAATCAAGGTGAAACAATCTCACCCTTTGGTTTACAATATTACTTTTTTAGAAACTCGTTCAAAAGGCAGCGACATGGCAATTCCAACCTCAATGGCAGACCGCGACGGCGTAATTTGGTACGACGGAAAAATGGTCAACTGGCGCGATGCCACCACTCACGTTCTTACGCACACATTGCATTACGGCATGGGTGTATTTGAAGGCGTGCGTGCGTACAAAACAGACAAAGGCACGGCAATTTTCCGCTTGCAAGAACATACAGACAGATTGTTCCGCAGCGCGCACATCTTGGGCATGAAAATGCCATTTACAAAAGAGGTGATGATCGAAGCGCAAAAAGCGGCTGTACGTGAAAACAATCTGGAATCAGCCTATATGCGCCCAATGGCGTTTTACGGTGCTGAAGCTATGGGTATTTCTGCTAAAACGCTTTCAACACACGTCATTGTTGCTGCTTGGAAATGGGGAGCCTACATGGGTCAAGATGCTTTAGATAACGGCATTCGTGTAAAAACATCATCATTCGCTCGTCACCATGTGAACATCACCATGTGTAAGGCCAAAGCTAATGGCAACTACATGAACTCAATCCTTGCGCATCAAGAAGCAGCGCAGGATGGCTACGATGAAGCATTGTTATTAGACGTTGACGGCTTTGTTGCAGAAGGCTCTGGCGAAAATGTATTTATAATCCGCAATGGCAAACTTTACACGCCAGACCTCACTAGCGCGCTGGAAGGCATTACGCGTGACACCATCGTGCAGTTAGCCGCAGAAATCGGCTTAACAG
>DAIDAH010000141.1 GCA_027310735.1 Methylotenera sp.
TGCCATGGCTGTATTTTCAATTTCTTTAGCATAAGCAGTTTCAAAACCGCCGGTACCAACACCCAATAGTGGATTTTTACGAATAATTTTAATTGTGTTGTTATAGTAATCCATTCGCGTACCGATAGAAGAATCTACATTATGGCCTTGTTTAGGTTGCCATGTTTGTGCCTCATGTATTGCCAGCATTACTCTTGATTGTATTTTTGGCGAAGCGACGTAAGTAAGCGCTGACGCTACGATTACTAAACCTATGCCTAACAACAGATTGCGCCTGCTTAGAAGAGTGATCATAAAGTAAACTGCCAACGCAATAATGGTCAGGTAGCCAGTTCGTCCTTGAGTCATCAGTAAAACATTAAAAGTAGCTAGCATGGAGAAGAGTAGCATCAACCAGCGGACTCTTCCTGAAGTATGTACGGCATAAACTGCAGCCACGAAGGCTGCAAAGCTCATTAAAATACCATGGGTGATTTGAAGCTTAAATACCACTGGGTTGTCAGGTAAACGTTGTGGAATATGCAGTAGACCGAGCCAAATAAGGTAAGAAAGTATAAGTGTTAGTGCCATTGCGGTCATAAATGCATACTGACCATAAGTGCGTAATTTAGCTTGAGAGAAGATAGGTAGTAGTAGTGCTACTAAAATTAAATCATCATATTTTGTTAATACTTTTAGGCTTCCACTTGGTGGTACTGCACCATAAAAACAGCCAATAATTAATATGCCAAATAATAATAATGCTGTCTTTGCAACAGGGTTTTGATGAATGATGTGTAGATATTGTTTATGCCAGCCAATCAGTGCAGTTAATAATATTATCGCCAAAAGTATACTGTCTGAGCCGGTTGATATCGCTAATGAAAACCCTAATAACACAGCGCAGATACTGGCAATATTCTTGTTTAGATTAAAAAAGGTTAGGTTCATTTTTATATAACAATCAGCAATGCGGAGAAGTAAGTTGTGTGTAAAGCGTAATGGTTTTGGTCATCATTTGCTCAAATGAGAGTTGGTTTATGGCCATAGTATAAGCCGCACTTTCTAGTTTGTGCTTAAGCGCTTGGTTATCAAGTAATCTTATTATAGCTTCACTCATTGCTTCAGCATTGCTGGGTGGGACAACCAATCCGTTGGCTTCATGAGAGACTAGCTCTGTTAAGCCGCCAGCATTGGTAGTTACTACAGTTCGTGATGTTGCAAAAGATTGAGGCACTATTCTGGATTGTGCTTCAGTGCCAATCGATGCAACAACCACAAGGTCGGAGAGGTGGATGAACGCTGCGACATCATTTCTGTAACCAGTCATTACGAAATGGTCAGCAATTTTGTGTTGACTTATGGATTCAATAAGCTCTCGCTCAAAGGGTTTGGACGCTTCGGTGGCTTCTCCAATCAAGAAAAACTTTACATCAGTTCGAAGTTTTAAAATCTTGATGGCGGCATCTAAAAAATATTTTTGCCCCTTATCTGCTCTGATCATGCCTATGTTGATAATGACTTTATCATTGGGTTGAATGTTGAATTCTTTTTTTAGATAGTCTGAGTCAACATTAGGATTGAACTCTTGCAAATCCACACCTTCACCGATCACTGTAATTTTTTTCTGATCAACGCCTGCATTAATTAGCATGCTTTTGATAATGTCAGCTGCTGCGAGAATATGTGAGCAGCAGTGGCTATACGAGAATTTTTTTCTAATGGAGTTGGTGATTTGTCTGCTACGAACCAAAGGAGTGCCAAATAAGTAGGCTAATAAGCATAGTAAGCTGTCTTTAGCGCTATGGCTGTTGATGACGTTTATTCTTTTTAATTTACAAATAAGTAGCAATCGTAATGCAATATCAAGTCGCCATGCCTTGGATAGATTCATGGCAATAATGTTTTTTGCACCGGTTGTAACCGCTTTTTGATAAAGCTGACTTTCTGGGTGGCAAATTAGCCACGACTCATGTTGATGCTCGTTTAGGTAGTTATGTTCGAGCAAGGTCCGGAACTCTTGCCCGCCCCAGTGCATGCTGGATTCTGTATGTAAGATTTTCATGCTTATTATGGTTCTAAATTATTGCTCTGTGTATGAAGCTATGGGCTAGTGACATTAAGCTTTTTCTATATATTTTTTCTAGGCATTAGTATATCCGATAAGCTAATAATCGCCGCGTTGTAGAGTATAGCCATTTGCGAGTGATGGACTTATAAATTTGACCTGACAGCTAGTATTTAGGATAATCGGGAGATTGATTTTAACTAAGTAGCAGGCACAATGAAACAATCTATTATCGAAGTTACCGAGCGCATTATTGAGCGCAGTCGTCCTACACGTACAGCATATTTGCATAGGGTTGATGAAATTATCAATCGCCCTAAAGGCGCTGATCGTTTAGGTTGTGCTAATGTGGCGCATGCTTTTGCGGCCATGCCACAAAATGAAAAACTGCGCGTTGTAGTTGAGAAGGCGCCGCACATCGGTATTGTTTCAGCTTATAACGAGATGCTTTCTGCGCATCAGCCATATGAAACTTATCCAGGTATTATTCGTGACGAAGCGCGCAAACAAGGCGCTACGGCACAGATGGCCGGCGGCGTGCCTGCGATGTGTGATGGTGTAACGCAAGGCGAACCAGGTATGGAGCTTTCGTTATTTAGTCGTGACACTATTGCCATGAGTACCGCGATTGCTTTATCTCATGATGTGTTTGATGCAGCATTGTTGCTAGGTGTGTGTGACAAAATCGTGCCGGGCTTATTGATTGGTGCGCTGCACTTTGGTCATTTGCCTTGCGTGTTCGTTCCAGCGGGTCCTATGAGCACTGGCTTGGATAACACAGCAAAATCTAAAGTGCGTGAGCAATACGCACAAGGTAAAGTGGGGCGTGAAGAGTTGTTGGCTTCAGAGTCTGCGGCTTATCACAGTGCTGGTACTTGTACTTTCTACGGTACAGCAAACAGTAATCAAATGTTGTTGGAAGCGATGGGCTTGCATGTGCCTGGTGCCGCTTTTGTGCATCCACAAGACGGTATGCGTGAAACCTTAACGCGTGAAGCGGTACGTATGGTGCTCGCTAATACACAAAGACAACACTTTACGCCAATTGGTAAGTTGGTTGATGAGCATGTGATTGTGAATGCGATGGTGGCTTTATTGGCTACTGGTGGTTCAACCAATCACTTGATTCACTGGGTTGCAGTTGCGCGCGCGGCAGGTATTATCATCGATTGGACTGATTTCCATTACTTGGCTAAAGCGACACCACTGTTGGCAAGCGTATATCCAAACGGTAAGGCGGATGTGAATCAATTCCAGTCAGCAGGTGGTCCGGCATTTGTGATTCGTGAGTTGATTGATGGCGGCTATATGTACCCTGACGTATTTACTGTCGCCTACGGTGGCGGTATGCGAGATTATGGTAAGTTACCAACACTGGCTGTAGATGCGGCAGATAATAAATCTATCGTTTGGAAAGATCTGCCAAAAGAAAGCAGCGATGAAACTATCGTGCGTACTGTGACTAACCCATTTAATGAATCCGGCGGCTTACGCTTACTCAAAGGCAACTTGGGTCGCTCTGTGATTAAAATTTCAGCAGTGCCTGAAGATCGCCACATTATTGAAGCGCCAGCCATTGTATTTGATGCGCAAGAAGAGTTACTGGCTGCATTTGACCGTGGCGAGTTGGAAAAAGACTTTGTGGCAGTTGTGCGCTTCCAAGGACCAAAAGCTAATGGCATGCCTGAGTTGCATAAACTGACACCACCATTAGCCGTGCTACAAAACAAAGGTTTCATGGTGGCGATTGTGACTGATGGCCGCATGAGCGGTGCATCTGGCAAGATTCCAGCCGCAATTCATTTAAGCCCAGAGGCTTCTGCAGGTGGTGCGATTGCTAAAATCCGTAATGGCGATATCATTCGCTTAAATGCAACAGTTGGTACGTTGAATGTGCTGGTGGATGAAGATACTTGGGCAGAGCGCGACGCTGAAGAGTTGTCTGATACCAAGCGCCACCATAATGCACACGGCTTTGGTCGTGAGTTGTTTGGCGGGATGAGGCGGAATGTGTTGTCAGCCGAAGAAGGCGCAATCACTTGGTTATAGAGAAAACTAAAATTTCGTCGCAATACTTCGTTATTCACAAAAAAATCTTCGCTTACATATAAATCATATGCTGCGCTCAATTTTTTGTTCATGCCTCGTCTTGCTTAGAACTTTTAATCTTCTAGATTATTGCCATCAATAACTCAACGATTCAAATTTAGATCCCCTCACCCTTTAAGGGAGAGGATTAGGTATAGGGTGAAATCTCACTCTTGAAATAAAATTTAAAATATTTATTCAAATTAGGTAAAAACATGAACACATTAGATTTAGCCAACTATGGTCCAGTGATCCCAGTAATCGTCATCAACCGAGTAGAAGATGCTGTGCCAATGGCAGAAGCTCTACTAGAGGGCGGTATTCGTGTGCTAGAAGTGACATTGCGTACTTCATGTGCACTTGCCGGTATGGAAGCCATCGCTAAATCAGTACCAGATGCTATTTTAGGTTCTGGTACTGTACGTAATCTTAAAGATGCACAAGCTTCTAAAGATGCGGGTTGCCAGTTTGCGGTGAGCCCTGGTTACACCAGCGAGTTAGGCCAGTTTGCACGTTCAATCGGGTTGCCATTGTTGCCAGGTGTTTCTACTGGCTCAGAAATTATGATGGCAAATGCAGATGACTATTATTTCTTGAAATTATTTCCAGCAGTAGCAGTAGGTGGTATCAACTTGTTAAAAGGTTTTTCAGGTCCATTTGGTGATGTTAAATTCTGCCCTACAGGTGGCGTAACTGTTGAGTCTGCCCCACAGTTTCTAGCATTGCCTAACGTAGTGGTGTGTGGCGGTACTTGGTTGACACCAGCAGATGCAGTTGCTCGTGGTGATTGGGCACATATTACCAAGTTAGCTAAAGAAGCGAGCGCGATTAAATCTGCTTAATCTAAACTGTTTTTTTACCGTTTAGGTATACAAGGGCTCTGCACCCTAGGTTCTTAAAAACTAGAGAATCGTAAGGTGCAAAGCCCTTTTTTATTGGGTTCTAAAGATGAGGTTGGACTAACTTTGAATATCAAAATACAACAATATAAAGCGATTGTGTTTGATTGTGATGGCGTTATCCTTGATTCTAATATAGTAAAAACAGAAGCTTACTTTCGCACAGCTAAAAATCTGGGCGCAACGGATATGCAGGCACAAGCGTTAGTTGAATACCATGTGCGGCTTGGCGGCATTTCCCGTTATCATAAGTTTGATTATTATTTACGTGAAATTCTTCAACAGCCTGCAACAGATGCCGCTATTCAGGCTTTGCTGGATGAGTTTGGACGTGAGTTGGAGGTTGGTTTAATGGAGTGTGAAATGGCTGAAGGTTTGGTTGAGTTGCGCACAACCACCCCTGATGCCAAGTGGTTCATCCTTTCAGGTGGCGATCAGGTAGAGTTGCATCACCTATTTGAAAAACGGAACATTGAACATTTGTTCGATGGAGGTATTTTCGGCAGTCCAGATAATAAAGATACAGTGCTTGCTCGAGAAAAAGCCAGTGGCCACTTACAGTTTCCTGCTCTGTTTGTAGGCGATAGTAAGTACGATTATGAAGCCGCAACTCGCGCAGGTTTGGATTTTGTGTTTCTTAGTGATTGGACTGAAGTGGCTGACTGGCAAGAATTTTGCTCATCTAAACAGATTAAGGTTTTAACGAAGCTTGCTGAGCTTGGTGCCAGTTGATGTATCAATTATTGCAGATGTAAAAGCACGCTGGCTGGCTGGATCTGCTTTAAGCAGTTTAAGTGATTCAGCGGACACTCTCTCTTGTAGCATGGGCTACATTCCAGACCTAGGTATTCAATAACGGCTTTACTACTCATCGGTGGCGTATGGTAAGGGCTAGACGACCCGTAAATAGCGACCAGTTTTTTATCTAAGGCGGCAGCAACATGCATGAGTCCGGAGTCATTGCTGACGATGGCATCACATAGAGACATTAAATCAATGGCTTCGCTTAGATTTGTTTTGCCGCCTAAATCTAGGCATTGGTTGTTTGTAAGCTGGTTAATTTCTGCGGTGACGGCTGTATCTTTACCTGAACCAAACAGCCACACCTGCCAACCTTTATTAATCGACTCGCGCGCAATCTCGGCATAGTATTTAGCTGGCCAGCGCTTGGCCTCGCCATATTCGGCGCCAGGACAAAGCCCTAGCACTTTAGTTGTTGGGTTCGATTTACCTAGTTTTTGTAGGGTAATGTGTGCATTTTCGGCACTTGATATCAGAGTTGGGTTGGGTATGTGTTTCGGTAGCTCGGCATTTGCCTTTAGACCCAAAGTAACAAACCTATCGACCGTGCGTGGCAGTTTGACTTTATCCAGCGAGCGTATGTCATTGATTAGCCCATAACGCATTTCACCTAAAAAACTGGTGCGCTGCCGAATGTTGGCCGCGAACGGCAATATCGCTGATTTGAATGAATTTGTCAGGATGATTGCTTGCGTATAACCCTGAGCACGTAGGCTTTTGCCAAATTTAATCCGTTCAAATAATGCAAACTGCCCATGCTTGAAAGGTAACGCAATGCCTTGATTAACCTCTGGCATGCGCTCAATCAAGGGTAGGGTCCATGCAGGTGCGGCAACATCAATAATGCATTTGGCATCTTGCTGTTTGAGTGTTTTGAATAAGCTCTGTGCGAGCACCATGTCGCCCACCCAAGATGGGCCAAGCACTAATATTTTGTTGTGGTTAGACATGCTAAGAATGTATGTTGTTAGGTGGGTAACTTGAAGTGTGACATTGCCTGTTTTAGCTGGCAATTCTTTCTAAAATTTTGCTAGTGCTACGGCCTTGTACTAATGGAATCAATTTAACTGCACCACCCCAAGACTTCACTTCTGTTCCACCTACCACTTGTTCTTCTGTGTAGTCGTCACCTTTTACAATAACGTCAGGACGAATCGTATCAATCAGTTGTAATGGCGTGTCCTCATCAAACAAAATCACCGCGTCTACTGCTGCGAGCGCGGCTAACACGCGCGCTCGATCCTGTTCGTGAATGACCGGTCTAGTAGGGCCTTTTAATGCGCTTACCGAGCGATCTGTGTTTAGCCCTAAAATAAGGATGTCGCCAGTTTTCTTGGCAGCATC
>DAIDAH010000142.1 GCA_027310735.1 Methylotenera sp.
TCACCTACCGCGTCACGAAATGGCTTATCTAACCTTAATGTGACATCAAAACGTCGGTCACCTTCATAAAAAGTATTGGCAACGTTATCGGAGAGAGCTGTCTGCAATGTATTATTAACATCATTAACAGCGAGCCCATAGCGTGCAAGTTCCTCCCGGTTTAAGGTTATATCTAATTCAGAGTTACCTGATATACGGATCGCTTCCACATCGGTTGCGCCTTGTACAGATTTAAGTACATTTACTACTTGATTCGCTTTCTCTTCTAGTACGCCAAGATCGGATCCGTAAATTTTAATAGCTATTTCACCTTTAACACCTGACATTGCCTCTTCAACGTTATCTTGAATTACTTGTGAAAAATTAGTAGGTATACCAGGAATCTTATGGATTTTTTCAGACATATCTGCAATTAATGCTTCTTTATTGGCAAAACCCCAACTGTTAGAAGGCTTTAGATCGGCCAATATCTCTATATTATTAGGTCCCTTAGGATCAGTTCCATCATCAGGGCGTCCAACTGCAGAGCTAACCATATTAACTTCTTTATAGCTGGTCAGAATTTTACGCACATGACGTTCAACTTCTTTAGATTTTTCTAGACTAGTAGACGGAGGCAGGCTGATGGTTAGCCAAATATTACCTTCATCTAGCTTAGGTAAAAATTCCGAACCCAGCATGGGAGATAATACCAAAGACAAAACTAACAAGCTGATAGAGGCCAAAATAACTGGGATTTTTATTTTTGCCATACTTAATAAGAATTTTTTATAGCCTTCTACTATAGCGCTCATCCATCCACTATGTTTCTCCTCCATATCCTCACGCTTCATAGTGAATGAAAGCAATGCTGGAACTAGTGTTAGCGTTAAGATTATTGCACCCAATAGAGCAAAACTCAGTGTAAAAGCCATTGGTGAGAAAATCTTACCTTCAACACGCTGAAAGGTGAAAATAGGTAAAAAGGCCAAGATAATAATAACTTTTGAAAATAGGATTGGGCGCCCCATTTCTATTGCAGTATGTTTTAAGGTTTGAATGCGCCAACTATACGCTCCGTGATGTGGAAATTTATCAAGTTGAGTGAAAGCAAGCTTTACCATGAGCGCTTCAACTAGCACAACGGCACTATCAACGATAATCCCGAAGTCAACTGCTCCTAACGAAATTAAGTTTGCAGAAACACCACATATATCCATTACTATGAAAGCAAAAAGTAAGGAAAGGGGTATGACAGAAGCAACAATTAAGGCCGCACGCCAGTTCCGCAAAAATATAATCAGTATTGCTACGACTAACAATGCACCCACAATGAGATTCTCTGTCACCGTATGTACAGTATGGTTGATAAGATTAGTGCGATCATAAAAAGGAGCAATTCTTACTCCAGATGGCAATGTTTTATTTGTTTCCTCTACTTTCGCACGTAAAGCTGCAATTACTTTTGCTGGGTTTTGCCCTTTATTCATAATGACGATGCCCTCAACTACGTCATCTTGCTGATTGTATGACACGATACCTGAGCGTGGTTTATCGCCAATCACGACTTTACCTACGTCACTGACAAGAATAGGTTTACCTGCACGAGAAGTTATAACAGTTTGGGCTATGTCATCAATACTTTGATACAGACCAACGCCTCGTACAACAAGGGATTCATCACCTCTATGCATGAGACCACCACCAACATTGCTACTATTATTGCTGAGTGCTTTATTAACTTGGTCAATACTAATGCCAAACTTCATGAGCATGTATGGATTTAATTGAATTTGATATTCCTTTACGGCTCCACCAAAACTGGTAATGTCAGCTACGCCTGGAACGGTTCTCAAAATTGGACGAATCTGCCAGTCTTGAATTGCCCTAACATCGTGCTGAGGCATGTTTTTCGGCGCTTCAACTATATAACGATAAATCTCACCTACAGCTGTCGTTAATGGAGCTAATGTAGGCTGTAGTCCTGGTGGCAAAGTTACACCTTGCAAATGCTCCAATACTTGTTGACGAGCAAAATAATCATCAGTATGTTCTGAAAATGTGAGTGTAATGACAGATAAACCGGTAATAGAAACCGAGCGCATTTGTGATAAATGAGGTACCCCACTCATTTCGTGTTCAATGGCAAGTGAAACTACACGTTCGACCTCTTCTGGCGCTAGGCCAGGTGCTTGCGTCACAATTCCAACGTGCACATCTTCAACATCAGGAAAAGCTTCAATAGGTAAGTTTTGTATTGCAAAGCAGCCTGCAATTATGATTACTAGCGCACCTAGCAGAACAAATACACGCTGTAATAGCGAAAAAGTAATGATATTTTTTAACATGTAATTATCTTTAAATTTACTTACTTACGGCTAGTTCTGAGTTCATTAAAATAGCACCTGTTGTAATCACTTGCTCGCCTACTGAGAGTCCATTTTTTACTGTTACAAAATCACGCTCTTGTGAACTTAGTGATATGCGCCGTTTTTTAAAATGACCAGGACTCACTTCAGCAAACACATAGTTATACAAACCTTCAGTAATTAATGCAGTGTTCGGCAAACGAATTACCTTGATATTTTTCGAATTGAGCGGCGTAATTCGAGCATACATCTCAGGTTTGAGTTTTCCTTTACTTTGAAGAGAGCAGCGAACCGTAACACGTCTAGTCGTTGGATCTACCATTACACCTATTGACTCTACAGTGCCACTGAATACTTCATCAGGATAAGCATCTACCTGTATCGATAAGTGCTGACCTTTAAATATCTTACCTAAGTCAAGTTCGGGTAAGTCAATGCTTGCCCATAAGTGATCAGGATTTGTAATAGTGAATAGTGGTGTAGTAGCGTCCGGTCTAACTTCCGAGCTTGGATTGACTTGTCGATCCACAACCACCCCTGTAATTGGGGCGCGTAAAATATAACTTTGATTGCCGCTACGTTGAGCACCTAAACTCTTAAGACGAGCATCGGCTCGCTGAGCTTCAGCTTCAGCTTGTGACAGATCTGCTTGGCTACTTTCTTGATCTTTACGTGCGATGACCCCACCTCCCAGAAGCAAGTTAGTTCGTTCAAATGCTTTACGTTTTAACTGTAAATCAGCATCAGCTTTGCGAGCATCAGCAAGTGCGCTACCTAACTCAGGAGAGTCCATAATCATAAGCACTTGGCCAGCTTTTACTGTATCTCCGATTTGTGCCCTTATACTCACAGCACGACCCAAAACAGGAGAGCTTATTCGCGCAGTATAATTTTCGTCAAAAGTAATTTTTCCATTAAGAGCCTCGGTGGCGGGAGCGGTAATTTCAATTACTGGTTCAACCTTCAGATTGGCAAATTGCGGTGAGTTAGGTGCCAAGTAAACTTCATCACTGGCAGAAGTTCTTTTTACCGGCGCTTTCTCTGCCGCATGACTTGAAAAAGATATAGCGATGCTAAAAGCTAATAACATCGCAAATAAAGTACGATTCATGGGTTTTCCTCAGTGTTTGTAGCTGCTTGCCATGCAGCAAGGGATTTGGCGTAATCTGCATGAGCAGATGCAGCATCTAATTGCAGTGCGCGTAGAATACGACGAGAGTCAAGTAAATCAGTTACTCCAATAGCCCCATGTTGATAAGCAAATTCAGCTGCATCTGCTGCGTTTTGAGCTTCACCAAGCATTTGCTCATCAAAGCGGCGTACTTTTTCTATCGATGAATTCAAGTCAGCTTGGGCTCGTGTCATATCTCCTATCGCCGCTGCACGTATTTGCTCTTTAGCTTCAAGAGCTGAAGTGAAATCAACTTCTGACCGAGAAATTTCGCCTTGATATTGATAATTTGAAAACAAAGGAATACTAACAAATGCCCCTAGCGTATTGTCTCCTACAGCTGGACCTTGACCCGGAAAGTGTTGATATTGCACTCCAATATCGATATCTCTTGTTTTAAGGGAATTTGCAAGCCGTCGATTTTGTTCAGCCTGTTGCATTCTTGCTTCGGCAGCTAATATATCGGCACGTTGATTGAGTTTGCTGTCAAATGAAACGGATGATGTATTTCCCTGATCAGTGGCATTTGGTGATTGCCTAATACTAGGCCAGGTATCAGTGGCAACAATGCTATTAGATTCTTTTTCTTTACCAATTAAATAAGCAAGGTTAGCTTGAGCTTTTTGATGATTAGCCATTGACTGCCGTAAATCATTTTTAACTCGTAGAACATCAACGCGTATACGAGCAACATCAGAAAAAGCGATATCACCTGCATCTAATCTTAACTCTGCTGCCTGTAAGGTTTTTTCATATAGAGAAACATTAGTCGTTTGTATTCTTTCGGATTCTTGAGCCAGCATCAAATCATAATATGCATTAGCTAGCGCCAGCCTTTGTTGCCTGATGGTATCTTTTAAATCATATTTTGAGGCTTTGATGGCATCTTCTGCAGAGGCTATGCGTAATTCTCGTTTATCTCCACGCTCAAACAATTGATTAATCTGAATCGTGCTATTTAATGTTTTATCTGTGAGACTATTGCCTCCACCAGGGTTAGCATTACCTTGATTGCGATTAAGATTAAGATTAGAGAGACCTAGTGACAAAATTGGATTTGGCTTTTGACCAGCAATCAATGCGCCAGCTTGAGCGCTTTCAACCATACGTTTGGCAGCTAAAAGCTCTCGATTATTGCTACGAAATAACTCATCAGCAGTACTAAGATTTAATTGCCCTAAATTGACATCTTCTGCTAAAACTGCACCACAATAAAAAGTGACTATACATACGGTAATACACGACAAAAGACGTAGCTTCATGTCATGACTTTTTGATTGTAAAACGTAGACTGACTGTTTCATACATATAAAACCTTGTTTAATCCGTATTGACTTGATAAAAATCTACACTCATCCTCTATTAGGAAGAATGGTACGTTCTATTCTTCACACTTCTTTTGCAATCAAGACCAGTCGTCGCCACCAGAATTGTCATCCCACGATGAGTTGTCTGCAATACCGAAGTCAGATCCACCCATATCATTAGGTATATCCGGCACATTATTAGCCTGCGCCTCATTGAAAAGACTGCCGCTATTGTTATATTCACCATCGGTAAAGTGATGCATTAACGCTTCACCAGCTACCATGCCAGCCCCAAGTGCAGCACCCGTTGCCAGGCCACCAAGAATACCAGAACCTATACCGCCACCGACAGATGGAGTCATCATCGGTGCCGTAGCGCTACCATAAGGTTGCGGACTACCATATTGCTGGGTGTTACCATTAACTCCACTAAGATAGTTATTTGCCGATACGAGAGGCTGGTTACGTTGAGTGATCCATTTGGCTGCAAAATAAATGAATGTAATTAAACCAATCATTAAAAAAATCATTCCCCATGGGGTTCCATTATGGTTGGAAGGCTGATAACTCTGATTACTCGTTGATTGCGTTGAGAAAATTTGTGCTTTCAGCTTTTGCAATGCTTGTGGCTTAACAAATGGCAATCCAGGTTTTAGTTGCTCAGCCGTATTTAACTCATCTGTAGCGCCAGAAAAACGACCTTGTTTTGCCAACAACTCAGCCTCCACATAATGAGCTTTAGCACTATTAGGATGATCATAAAGCACCTTATCCATCATTGTTTGTGCTTCATTAAATTTACCCGCTTCAGCGGCTAGGTAAACTTCATGCATGTTGGCATCTTCTGCTGCCAACATTGGAGTTGTAAATAAGATTACTATGGCTAATGTTATTAGGCGTAAAAATGACTTTACTTGCATTGGCAATCCTTGTTTCATCATAAATGAATGCATCTTACAGTGGCATTGTGAATATTTTTGGACACTAAATTATTGAGCTATAAATTGAAAAAGGAGTAGATTCTCTCTACCCCTTTCACATATGCTAATTTAAGTAGCATTAAACCATACAGCTAACCTTATTGGGCTGCAGGAGTTGCTGTTTCAGCTGGGGCTGCTTCAGTAGCTTTTTTGCTATGTTTACGATGATGTTTTTTTGTAGTCTTTGCAGGTGTTGCTTTCGTATCTGCAGCTGGCTCTGCAGCTTTCACAGCTTCTGCTTTTGCTGGTTCTACTGATTTTTCGGCATCAGCTGCAAACGCCGCAGAGCCTAGAGCCAATGTAAATACACCAGCTAATAATGTCGCTAAAAATTTGTTCATTTTAATCTCCCAAATATTAAGTTAAAGTAAATTCATTAGATGTATTGTTACTGGTTGAGACTTACTTAAAGCTTTTATCTATCACCATGAGATCCATAATATAAGCTCTGGCTGACGCAAACCTGACAACGATTGATTTATTTGGTGGAATGTCTTAAGTAACCAGCACTATTAGTCATGACGGGGCTTTGGCGCAAATCATGGGATAGCAATGTATATGATTAATGGGTGGATAGGTTGTGGGCGATAAAGCCTATGGCATCCGGCTTGGACTGAATGAAAATACACTATATAAAAATCGTGATTTACAGATAACGACTGATTTTAGACTTGTGCTGACAAAAGAGGCTTTGATTGCATCAGAATCAGCTTTTATGAACATGACCTGTTTTAATATCAGCTACTCATCAGATAATAATAGATAATTTATCTGTACGGTACGCCAATAACTTCTCTCGAAATGTGTTCAAATCAAGTCCATGATAGGTAGTTATGGGATTAGCAATTTTCTATACCTAACAGCCATCTTGCTGACACTATTGGTACTACCTTCAGTATACTTATGGGTATTCAAAAAGTATGGATAGAAAATCCGACTCGCCACAAGAGCAAGAGATGGCTCTTGATTAGTTGCAACACTCCTAAATCACAACCAATATAAAGGTAGAGATTCAAGTAATATGCGCTTGCAGTTAGCCTAATGCATGCTCCACATCAGGTCAACTGAATCCGTAGTGACTGGAATAATAATTTCACTACTTCATAAGTCAAACAAAAAAAACTGACAACCTATCCTCCAAACTTAATACAAGAAAGACTAGCGCAAGCATCCAAGTTTTAAAGAGTTCTAGGTAATGCTGCAACCGCCTCAGAATCTGGAGTATGTAAAACCGCATGTAAGGTTCTATCATCCTTTTCCACCAAACCCTCAAACGCCGCATACGGCATCGGTTTGCCAAACAGATAACCCTGCCCAATCACGCAGCCATTAGACAGTA
>DAIDAH010000143.1 GCA_027310735.1 Methylotenera sp.
GGGTTTTCACAGTTTCCTCTTTATCATCAGCTCTTTGCACCAAATCTTCACCAGTAACATCATCTTTGCCGGCCACTTTTGGTGGATTAAATTTAACATGATAGGTGCGACCGCTTGCAGGGTGTGAACGACGACCGCTCATACGCTCTATGATTGCCTCATCCGGCACGTCAATTTCGATTACATAATCAATGCCTACGCCTGCATTTTTCATAGCTTCAGCCTGTGGAATGGTGCGTGGAAAGCCGTCGAATAGAAAACCGTTAGCACAGTCTGCTTCTTTAATGCGCTCACTTACCAAGCCAATAATCACCTCATCTGGCACTAAGCCGCCGCTATCCATAAATGCTTTGGCTTCTAAACCTAAAGGTGTGCCAGCTTTAACGGCTGCGCGCAACATGTCACCAGTAGAGATTTGTGGAATGTTGAATTTTTCACGTAAGTGAGTGGCTTGAGTACCTTTGCCAGCGCCTGGTGCGCCTAACAGAATGATTCGCATGACTTATGCTTCCTAATTATATTTTGAGGTTAAATTTTATCTCAAACGAGATAATTGCTGATAGCGACAAATTGCGCCACGGACAAATTCTCGGCGCGGAGTTGTGAGTCTATGTTGAGCGCTGTAAATCCTGCGTCATCCAACAAGCCTTTTAGCGTATTGCGCAGTGTTTTGCGGCGTTGACCAAAAGCGGCTAATACCACTTTTGCAAACGTAGCTTCATCTTTAGCGACGAAAGGCAGTGTGGCATGCGGCACACAGCGCACGAAGGCTGACTCTACTTTAGGCGCTGGTTCAAAGGCGTCTGGCGGCACGGTGAATAGATAGGTCATTTGCAAACGATATTGCAGCATTACGCTAAGACGCCCATAGGCTGGGGTGGATGGCGCTGCGACCATGCGTTCGACGACTTCTTTTTGCAACATAAAGTGCATGTCGGTAATGTGCGAGATGTTGTCTAGCAGATGAAATAATATTGGCGTGGAGATGTTGTAAGGCAAGTTGCCAGTGACGCGCAGGTTTTCACCTAGGCCACTAAAATTAAATTTCAGTGCATCGGAATTGTGAATGGAGATCTTATTTTTTTCGTATGCAGGTTTTGCATATTCATTTTCCATCCAGCTAATGATGTCGCGGTCGACTTCTACTACGTGTAAAAGATTTAAGCGTTTTAGCAGAGGCTTGGTTAGCGCGCCTAGGCCAGGGCCGATTTCGACCATTAAGTCGTCTGCTTTTGGTGAAATGGCTTCTACCAAGCTGGCGATTACACCTTGGTCAGTGAGAAAATTTTGACCAAAACGTTTTTTTGCAACGTGTTTCATAAGGAATTTACACTTTTTGATTTGTTTTTAGCCAGCGTAATCGCTAGTTCAATGGCTGCTAGCATACTGCCAATTTCAATGTTGCCTTTACCTGCCAAGTCCAGAGCGGTGCCATGATCGACCGAAGTGCGGATAATAGGCAAACCTAGCGTGACATTGACACCTTCACCGAAACTGGCGTGTTTAAGTACGGGTAGACCTTGATCGTGATACATGGCAAGCACTGCGTCCGCCTTACTTAAATGGTGCTTAGCAAATAAAGTATCTGCTGGCAAAGCACCAATGAGCTGCATGCCTTCAAGGCGCAACTTTTCTAATACGGGATTGATAACATCTATCTCTTCTCGACCCAAATATCCATCTTCACCAGCGTGAGGATTCAGGCCTGAGACTAGAATGCGTGGATTTTGGATACCAAACTTTGTGACTAAGTCATGATGCAAAATACGGATAGTGGTTTCCAGACTGCTACGTGTAATGGCCGCTGGAATATCTTTAAGCGCTAAATGCGTGGTTGCAAGGGCAACGCGCATACCGCCACCAACCAACATCATTACAACTTGAACAGTATTTGTCAGTTCAGCTAAAAATTCGGTATGACCGCTAAACGCTATACCAGCATCATTAATAATACCTTTATGCACAGGTGCTGTGACCATCGCATCAAATGTATGGCCAACACAACCTAAGGCCGCAGTTTTCAATGTTCTTAGTACATATTGACTATTATGCACATCCAAGTTGCCCGCAATGGCAGGCTGACTTATTGATTGATGTAAGACTGTTAATGAACCATCGCCGCGATGAGTTAAAACCCTGTTTTCAAGATATGGAACAATGTTGATAGATATATTGAGTTGTACGGCACGCGCTTGTAGCATGTCAGCATCAGCAATAACGACAATTTTAGCGTTGAGCGGCTGATGCGCCAACATGACACATAAATCAGGGCCTATGCCAGCAGGCTCGCCAGCCGTGATAGCGACACAGGGTAGTAAATTACTCACGATAAGATGCGATTAAAACTTATCGTCAAGCCTCAGTTCAACATAGGCACGGTCACGTAGTTCCCTTACCCAGTCCTGATAAGCCTCATCTGCTTTTCTGGCACGAATTTCCTGGCGTGCTTTCAAACGTGCGGACTCTTTACTCATATCTTGTTTGCGGCGCTCAAGCACTTGAATGATATGCCAGCCAAATGGTGTACGAACAGGCTCACTGATTTGGCCATCCTTAAGTTCGTTCATAGCCTTTTCAAATTGAGGCACAGTATCTCCCGGATTCACCCACCCCAAATCGCCACCATTGGAAGCCGTACCGTCTTCTGAGAACTGGCGAGCAAGCACCTCAAACTTTTCACCATTATCAAGCCGTTCTTTAATGCCATCTATTTTCTGTTTACCATCTTTTTCTGACATCACTTCTGAAAGCTTGATCAGTATATGGCGCGCATGCGTTTGCTCAATCACCAACGGAGAATTACCTCCACGTTTATTAGTAAGTTTAAGAATATGAAAGCCATTAGGGCTACGTAACGCAGGAGAGATATCGCCAACCTGCATAGTTTTTAAAGCGTCCAGAAACAGAGCCGGTATTTGAGAAGCGCCTTTCCAGCCTAAGCTCCCGCCTTCCAATGCATTCGGAGCGTCTGAGAAACTTGCCGAGACTTTAGCAAAGCTAGTTCCCGCTTGAAGCGCTTTAATTACCTCATCTACTTTAGCTTTAGCTTTTTGTATCTCCTCAGTTGAGCCCTCTTCTGGGGTACGGATTAAAATATGCGATATCTCAAACTCATCCTTATTTTCATTACTGGATGCTTGTGTCGTTAAAAAATTGTCAATTTCAGACTCACTCACATTAACGCGACTATCAACCTCTCGCTCACGTAGTCTCGCAAGGGTAATTTCGCTACGAATGTCCGTTCTAAACTTACGCATGCTAATGCCTTCTTTACTGAGAGTTTCACCAAACTCAGTAAGTGTCATTTTATTTTGCTCAGCAATACGCTCAATGGTCTTATCCAACTGATTATCATCAACCTTAAGACCTGTTTGCGCTGCATATTGAAGTTGCAGCGTATCTGAAATAAGACGCTCTAAAATCTGTTTGCGCAAGATGTTTTCCGGAGGCAACTCCGTGCCTTGCTTTTGCAATTGGGCAGTAACGGTAGCAATCCGGCTTTCAAGCTCTTGCTCAGTAATCACCGTTTGGTCAACGACAGCAACGATGCGATCGAGCTGAACCACTTCCGCAGCGGAGACATTAAGGTTGCCAATAGTGAGAAAAAGCGTAGCGCATGTGAAGAATAAGTTTTTAATAAAATTACGCAAAATGGTTACTCGTCATAAGGTTGTTGATAGGAGTCAGGGATATTTCCTGATTTGACATAGCCCGGGATAGTACGCTTAATAAGACTCATTGGGTTTGAACCTATTGATGCAAGTCCACCTAACTCAAGCTGAAAGAATAGCGCATAGTTAGCTTGGGCCGTTGGCGTACTCACACGCTGAATAACGGTTCTTGTTTGCCAGCACCCCGCATTGTATTCTACCCCGGCAAGGGTTTCAATCACATGTTTTTCGCTGATTGAGTAGTTGGCACGCCCAACCCCATACCAGCCTCTGCTTAAAGGCCACTGACCAGAAATATTGAATTGGTTTATGTTTGCACTTTGTGTGGCAATGGTTGAATCACTACGATTACTGTAGCTCAGATTAAGCACTTTACCTGGCTCAGGATTATAGCGGCTGGTAAAGGTACTACGCACCGAACTTGCATCATGTGTGTTGTATTGCCAAAAAGCATCCACTCTCCAACTGGTTTTTAAATTGGCACTAAAACCAGCAATAATGTCCGAACTATTACTTTTCCTGAAAGCGGCGGCATTTGTATAATCCAGCGCTACTTTCTGATCCGCAAAATAATACCGTTGACCAATGGATGCTGATAGTCGTTGTGTGCCAACATCAGACTCAATAAGGCGAGTAGTCAGCGCCAAGCTAACTTGATTCGCATCATTAATACGATCGTTACCAACAAACTGATTCTCAGCAAACAAGGAACTAAAATTCAAATCCAACAAACCAGTATCAAAAACAGGAATCTTAGATTGGTCAACATTAGGGATATAGGTATAGAACAATCTAGGCTCTAAGGTCTGTGAATAAGCCCGATTTGCGATTTTAAAGTCACGATCAAAATACAACCCGCTATCCAGACTAAATATGGGCACTGTACGCTGCTGATTACCTAATCCATTCGGATCATTATTCAGACTATAGCTAGTGCTATGAATACCTACTTTTGGCGTAACGTAGCCATAAGGCCGATAAAAAGGAATGCTAATACTCGGATATATCGTAGCGCGTGTGCCAGTAGCTAAAGTAGCCGCATTTACATTTGACTTATCAGTACCGAACGCAACGAGCTGTGTATACAGATTAACATTAGCAGGACCATAGCTCTGATGCCCGTTTAATGTCATTTGTGGTAAACGTTCATAAGGATAAGAGGCCTTATCCAAAGTTTGAAACTTTTGCGCGATCGCATTAAAGCTCCACGTAGCATCCGCGTAATCTACATTGAACTGTTGTGGCAGAAGAATACGGCTGGTACTGGTGATACGTGTCGATAACTCAGAAAAATATTGATCATCTGACACTTTTTCAAAACTATAACCAGCAGACCAACCTCGACCTAAGTTCTGCTGATGTTTAAGATTAGCGTAATAGCGTGTACTGCCAGTCAGGCTATCATTAGGCAAATACTCTAAGCTATCCATACCAGAAAATGTGTCTTCCAAATATCGATACTCACCCTGCAACTGAACGCCACGTTTACTGAGTTCACGCATGGCAAGCGTAGCGTCCATGTTTGGCGCAATATTCCAATAATAAGGGACTGTTAATTCAAGACCGCTAGTCGTGGTTGTGCCATAGCTTGGGGCAAGTAAACCACTTTTACGTTGATTACCGTATGAAAAACTTAACCATGGCGTATAAAGCAGTGGTACGCCCTTAAATTCCACATAGGCATGTTTAGCAACACCAGCTTCGGTAAACTGATTAAGCTTCAATTCTTTAGCTTTAATATACCAATCATCTACTCCAGCCGCACAAGTAGTATAACGAGCGTCCAAGAGCCGCTTCTTATCTTGCCCTTCAAAAAGGATTGTTTTGGCATCACCGCGAGACTGGGGCAACACTCGAGGCGGTTCAGCATTAGATACGAAACCATCTTGCTGATCATTGCTTATCGGCAAACTAGGTTGTTTAGATTGCTTAATGGCAATAGAGGCATCGCGCATCTCACCTAAACTTTCAGAAAGCCGCATTCGCAATTCAGGGCCAGTTAAGGTTGCGCCACCCAATTCGATTTGGGTGTTGCCTACCACATGCAACTGATCATTCTGAACGTCATAATCAATTTCATCACCCAGAATAGTTTGCTTGTTGCGACTAATAGACGCATTCCCAATTGCGCGCATGTCCCTATCGAGATGCATCTCAAGCTTGTTTCCCTCTATCGTAATACTCTCATCATTACCGACATCGCCCGATGACACTGCTTCGTCCTGCGCTTGAGAACGTAAGCTACACATTAATAAAATAGCGGTGACGCCAGTAATTAGGCGACTTTTTAACATGAAATTATCACAGAGGTACTGAATGAAGTTAAAGGCAAAAGCATATAGGCAGACTGTTTTATTTTATCAGTGATAAAATCGCACAAATTGTGCCTTTTGGCAATCAATAAATCATGACCACCCTGATTAACACAGAGTTTTAAGGCACAATTATGATCTGTGTATTTTAAATGAAACTGAATAGAGACAACGTGGATATTAGACAGAAACAACTAGAGTCATGGTTGGCAACAGCATTACAACAAACTGATTTCAAGCTGACAACCGCATCGGCAGATGCGAGTTTCAGACGCTATTTTCGTGTACATTTGCTTAGCTCTTATTTAGGTCACAGCACCTTGATTGCGATGGACGCACCTCCGCCACAGGAAAACTGCGCACCGTTTGTGGCGATTGCCCAATTGTTTTTAGAAGCGGGGCTCAATGTGCCTGAAATCATTGCGCAAGATTTAGCGCAGGGATTTCTGTTGTTAACTGATTTGGGCGATGATACTTACTTGTCGCAATTACAAGCAGATAATGCGACCAAGCTTTATGGCAATGCCACGGATGCGTTGATTAAATTGCAATTGGCGAGCCAACCCAATGTGTTGCCAAATTACGATGAAGCGCTACTCACACGTGAAATGCAACTATTCCCAGACTGGTATGTAGCTAAGCACCTAAATCTTGAATTGAGTAGCGAGCAACAAGCAGTTTTAAACAATACATTTGCCGTGCTTAATCAAAATATTTTGGAACAAGCGCAAGTGTATGTGCATCGCGACTATCATTCTCGCAATCTGATGGTTACGCCAGAAAACAATCCCGGTGTTCTGGATTTTCAGGATGCAGTATACGGCGCGATTACTTACGATTTAGTGTCATTGCTCAAAGATGCCTATATTCATTGGGAGGAAGCTGAAATTATCGATTGGGCAGTGCGCTATTGGCAGCCAGCTAAAAAGGCTGGCTTACCCGTACCAGATGACTTTTCAGAGTTCTATCGTGATTTTGAATGGATGGGCGCACAACGGCATATCAAGGTGCTAGGCATATTCGCAAGACTTTCGCATCGTGATGGCAAAGATGGTTATCTGAAAGATATGCCGTTGGTCATGATGCACTTACGTAAAGTTTGTGAGCGCTATGTAGAGTTACGTCC
>DAIDAH010000144.1 GCA_027310735.1 Methylotenera sp.
GTTAGACCGCATAGTAGTTGTGGGCGAATCCCACCTGCAATCTATGCGCAGAAACTAAGGCAAGTAATATGATTTTTAAACGGACTTTTTTCAGAATCTGGTGGTAGTGTTATTGGGGGCAGGTCAGGTAAAAAAACGAGTTAGCATCTTCAGGGAAAGCCTCTCCAGAAATATTGAGTTGATTTATTGAATACTTAAAATCAACTTCTGGAGAGTCAGATGTTCGCGATATGTATAAATCTTTCATGATAATTTCCTTAAAAAATTGTTTTTAAATGTAATTCGGAATACTCATTCTCATAGCCTGAAACATCTTTAAATGAATATTCAATGGGTGAGATTGAATCCCTAGCCAAAGTTAATAGGCCTAAGCCTGCGCCTTTACTGATGTCATCATCGCTATGGTGATCGTTCTTAAGTTGCATACGATAAGCCTGCTTAACCTCATCTCTGCTCATGCTGTTTACAGCTTCAATCTTTGAAGTAATTCTGCTTATGTATTTTTTATCTACCAGGTTTCCACAAACAATATAAAAATGATCCTCAACTTTCCCTACAGCTACTGCGCCAATCTTCTCAGAACTTGAATCTGGAACCAGCGGTGAGTAATGGAGCGCGTTTTGGATCATTTCAATAAAGCTTGAAAACAGCTTTTTAGTAACCGCACTCTTGGCATCATTGTTATCAAGCCGTTGTTTTAAAATGTCGCCCATCGTTGCGATTACATTCTGAGAAAGTGCGCCGCTATAATAAAAAACAATGCCTTTCTTATCTGCGTCGTCTTGAAATGAACCGAATAAATCTATTTCCACACAACCTCCAATTTAGAGCCTAAACCCCATTAAACTTACATCGTCCCGTCGCTTTTGCTTACCTTGATACTCATAAAAAGCATTCATCAGAATCTCCTCCTGTTCCAGCATCGGTTTTGCATGATGTTCTAACAGAATGTTTGAGTATCTTTTTTTACCGAATGCAATGTTTTTTGGGCCACCTATCTGGTCAATAATGCCATCCGTAGTCAAATAAACACTCATCCCTTGGGTGATTAATATCTCTTTATTCGTCCAAGAAAAATCGTAAGGTGTATCTACATACCCAACACCTTTTCTATCCGGATCAACAACTGAAACTTCTTCGTCATTTTCTCCAATATAAAAGATCGGTGTTTTTGCACCTGCGTATGTTATTTTTTTATCTGTCAGGCTGACCCAAAAAAATGCAGCATCCATACCATCATCAGAACCATCTTTGCTGATTAGTTTTGCAAATCTGGACTCTTCAGGCATTAGTGGGTTTACATCTTCCATTTGACCCAATGCGGTTTTTACTTTTTTATTCATAATTGCCAAAGCGCCTGCAGGGTCGTGACGGTTATCCTCAAGCAAAATATGGTCAATAAACGAGGCCATAATCAACGTCATAAAGGCACCAGGTACACCATGCCCAGTACAATCGATGAGTGCAAAAAAGAAACCATCGTCAAATTTCTTGCATACATAATAATCGCCACCGACTTTGTCTCTAGGCTCCCAGTGCATATAGAAATCTTTGAGGCATGCAGCTAAATCTTCTTTCGAGCTACGTAAAAAGGACTTTTGAATCACGCTCGCATAGTTGATACTTTCCATGACCAAACGATTCTTTTCAGCTTGCAGGTTAGTGACAACTTTGACGAGATCCTCGCCGGTACCAACACCTAAATATTCACCATCATTGTTCGTGATAATAAAACCGTCATTAAGGGTTTTTCTACCCGAGTTAACAACTCTAAAACTAAGTTCCTGAATACTCATGTCTTCAGGAACCACCAATGGACTCTTGTCCATAAAGGCAATGCAGCTCTTTCTATTGAACAGATCTCTATGGAATGGTTTAGCCATTCCATCCATGAAGATATTGCGATTGATAAGTCCTATAGGATTCCCGCTCTCAACCACAGGCAAACCAACGACATCGGTATAGTCTTTAAACAGATTGAAAACATCATCATTCGTATGGTTAGGGGTCAGTATGGGAACTTCTATGAGTAGGTTTTTGGCAATAAACTCAGCTTCAATTTCAGACAAGCCAGCTTTTGAATTCATTTGAAGCGCTTTCATTTAATTTTTCTCAAAATATTCTTGATGAGTAATTTAACGATTTTTTATGTAATTATTATGACAAGAGTAAATTTACGATGAGCTAGCCACTTATATAAAAGGCCACCATACGTTATGGTGGCCTTTTATATATCGACTGCTGAGACTATGAAAATGGCTATCCCATTGTCATCGAGTAGAAAATCTGGGCGTAAACTTATCAAGCGGTTACTAACCATTATCGTCTGCAAAAGAATCATCTTGCATATTCATTGAACGTTAAGCATTTGCCTTTTGTCTCAACTACACCTTACGCTTAATTAATAACAAGCCCAAAAAGTAGCTACTCATTAAGTAGTGAGGTCTTTTTTATCTAAAAGGAGCTATACCATGAAGCGTTCTATTATTTTTGCAGCTTTATCTCTGGCTTTTGTGACGAATGTAATGGCTGGTGAAACAAATTCCACTAATATTAATCGCACAATTGCATCACAAGCAGTGAATCGTACAATCGCATCGCAAGCCGTTAAACATCAAGATAACCTTATCGTCGCGGTGACAGAGCCTGGCAAAGTCGCTGCCGATACCGCTTGGTTGCTGTCTGGTAAAGCCAGAGAAAACCCAAAAGACAAACCTGTTTTGTTAGTGCTCAAGACCAATAACCGTTTAGAAATGTTAAAGTCATTAAAATTGTCAGAGACTGATTTACCTGCATTAATTTACCTTGATTCCGATGGTAATATACTCGACAAAGTTATCAACGCCGCACCATCGACTAAGGTCTATCTAAATACAGGCAATAACGCTAATTCACTGAGCTGACCCAGTATTTGATGCTAAGTAAAATGCAGTTGACCTCGATGCAGCATCGTTGTAATCAGGCATTTACACAACAAGTAATTTAATTGATCGAGGAGATCGCATGCAATTTTACAAGCTCACATTAGTATTTGCTGCCATTGGCGTATTAACTGGTTGTGCTAGCCAGCTTATTGATGAGCGATTGGGTTCTGACCGCGTATCAGTTGCGGATAAAAATCAAGTTGCGCATTGTGAATCAAAGGGGAAAACCACCGTAAGCGTTCTCTCCAAAGTTGGATTTATTACTCGTAGTACCGAAGCCGTAGAAAGCAACTTATTGCAACTGGGGCGCAACAGCGCCGTAGATGCTCACGCGGATACTATCGTCAATGGCGGCACCTTAGTGTATGGTGAGCGTACTTTTGATCTCTATAAATGTAGACCTTAAAAATGTAAGCCTTAGTCGTATGCGTTTTTGGTTGTTAGTAATGGGAATGATTCATGCGACGATTGCTGACAACCAAAAACCAAGCAGTGAGTGACGCAAGTAGTTTTTAAGATAGCAAGATTTCATCTATGCACGTATGTCTGCGCTCACTCAACTCAAGCCCGATCAGTTAATTCGGACCTCATTTGTTCACCAGATTAACGTCAATTGACCCGCCGCGCAGATGAATATCTCGTTGCGGGAATGGAATTTCGATACCCGCGTTACGCAGTTCTGTTTCGATTTCCCATAAATACTTGGCAAGCACCATTGCCGGCGCTTGCACGCCTTCTAATCCGACCCAAACAACCAGTTCAAAATCCAGACTACTGTCGCCAAATTTAGTTAACCATACATCAGTATGATGATTCGCATCGTCTACGGTGAAAGCCAGCTTGTTGGCGGCTTTAAGTGCGGCGGCACGAACCACTTCTTTATCTACACCGTAAGCAACACCAAATGGAATATGCATGCGCCTTAGCATGTTTCCATAGGTCCAGTTGATTACACGACCATTAATGAACTCTGAGTTAGGTACAATAATATCAACCGCATCATTTGTGGTAATGCGTGTGTAGCGCATATTGATTTCACTTACATGCCCCATTACGCCAGACTGTATATCAACAAAGTCTCCCACTTTCAGCGTACGTTCAATTAGGATGATGATGCCAGAAACCAGATTACTAAAAATATTTTGCAGCCCAAAACCAATCCCAACACCCAGAGCACTCCCCATTAACACAAGGCTGCCAATATCAAAGCCGATAAATTTAAGGCCAATTGTGATACCTAGAAACCAGACAATGTAGCGTGAAATCCGGCTCAGCGCATAGATGGCAGAAGCGCTAAGCGTTGTACCATCGCTAATTTTAGAAAGTCGGAAAAATAACGCTTCTATGGCATGTGCCGCCCACCAAACGATGGTCAGAATAATCACCAAGCCAAACACGTTAGCTAAATTGATGGGAGTAGAGCCGATGGTGAACCATGTAAGGGACGTTGCGTTATACAACCATGCTAGAGATGCGTTTAGTTGAGACATGATTAAGGTGTTCCTGAAAAATCATCTCTAGCTTTAGAAGCAGATTGCTGCTCTTTTAAAGAATTTTCTAACTCCGTAGCATGGCGAACAGACTGCTTAACTCTACGTTTGTTACGCATGACGGCAGGTAGTACCAGCAGCGCCCCAATCAGCATGCCTAACGCAAGAGAAACGATAATCGCTAAAGCTACTACAGTTTGTATCGACCAAACGATAAACACTAATTCGACTGGATGCATATTTTGCATTGCAAACACAGCGGCAAGTACAATCAGCGCGGTTAAGATAATGTTACGCATATCCATGCTCCCTTATTTATCCAAATGATGATTGAAATCACCATTTGATTATACCGTATTTGATACAGGCGTCCGGAATAGCTAAATACGTGCAAAAGTGCCCTGTATAAAGGCATGGCTAGCCATGGTACTGTCAAGAAAAGGTGCGGTCGACGTGAAAGTGTACTTAGCGTTTTATAACGTGCGACTAGTTGTCAGAGTTGTATTCGATAGTATGCATAATTGCATCACAAGTTAGTAGGCGGGTTAAGTAGATCGCAGTCGCCATATTCCAAAAGTAGTATTTTGACGGCTATGCTGGCTAAGCACGAAAAAACCGTTATAGGAAGCCAATGAAAACTAACCTCATTGTTCTACTGCAACAAAAAAGGGAGCCTAAGCTCCCTTTTAGTTAATTGGTATCTGCCACCAATTATTCAATCTTATTTAAATCTGGTCGGCGTGGAGAGATTCGAACTCCCGACATCCTGCTCCCAAAGCAGGCGCGCTACCAGGCTACGCTACACGCCGAAGGTCGGCACTATACTGAGAACAAGCACCGCAGTCAACAGAGCCTTTATATAATTAACAAAATTGGTCTGCCTGCTACAGTTACTCACCGTTTAATGCACATTTAATCATGCTTAAATGGCACAATCACCTCACGCGAGGCCAGCACAATCTCACGCAGAAAACATAGCAATGCAAAAATCACCGAAAACATCGATGAAATAAATGTAATCAACACCACATGCGGCATTTTGAAACCTGTCTCTACTGAAATAAACAGGCTTGCAATCGACACGCACACACATAAAGCCGCCAATGTTGCTAAACCAATCGCACGGCGTAGCCATTTGGTGCGCCTCACTATAATAATCAACTCATGCCTCACCTTCTCACGCCTCTCTGACATATCATTAAGCAAGCGCGCACGGTCTATAGCCCGCCCCAAACGGCCACTTAACACGCCGAGAATAGAGCCTATCCCCGTCAATAAAAACACAGGCGCAACCGCATCGCGGATGGCTTCAGAAACGGCATGAATTTCAGTAATGTTGGCAATCATAGTGTTGAGAGCGGCTTTTGCGAATAAAGTGGAATGTTGAATCAATAAACTGAGTGAGATTTAGCCTTAATTCACATAGACCGTCAATTTGTTTCAGCCTGTTGGGTAAGAATATATCTGCCATTGCTGGCATTTAATCGATAAGTCTTGATAAGCTATTTATGAATTAAAGGTTAAAATTACGCCCTCATACAAACTCAGGCAAAGCGCTAAGCGCATTCATTACAGTGGAATTAGCTTACATTTTCGGTCGCCTGATATTTTCATTAGCCTCCAACATCTATCAAAAAAAGTTAGCGCATCAAGGCCTGCACCCATTTTACATTGTCGCCACCACTTACTTTGTTCTAAGCCTCTTCGCCACGCCGCTTTTAGACATGATTGAACTTGGCCAATTAAGCCAAGCATTCTGGCTAAATGCATTTCTAGCATCACTTTTTGATGTGGGTGGCTGGATGTTTTTGGTGATGTCACTCTCTAAAACCGAGCTTTCAGTCTTTGGCCCGCTAAACGCATACAAAGTCGTCGCATCCATGCTGTTAGCCATCGTATTTCTGCATGAAATACCTAGCCTGCAAGGCTTAATCGGCGTGTTTATCATCATTACAGGCAGTTATTACCTCACACCATCCACAGGCGGCTTTAAAGCCAACAGAATCTTGAACCTGCTCAAAGACAAAGGCGTACAGGCAAGATTTCTATCCATTCTCTTATTTGCCATCGGCACAGTTTTTCTTAAAAAATCGGTAGTGTATGGCGGCGCACTAGAAACCATGGTGTTTTGGTCACTCATGGGCTTGCCACTCGTGTTGTTAAGCAACCAACTCTTTCTAACTGGCGGCATGCGAGGTGACCTAAAAGCATCAAAAACACACATCCACACCATTTTTATGATTGGTGTAATGGTCTTCATCATGCAATACCTTACCTTGCTACTATTAGCTAAAATGATGGTAGCTTATGCGCTTGCGCTATTTCAGCTAGGCATGATTTTTCAAGTGTTTGCTGGCTACAAAGTCTTTAATGAAAAGCACATCACCAGAAAATTACTCGCTTGTGTAGTCATGATGGCTGGCAGCATACTAGTGTTAATGGCTTAGCAATAGGCTAATAAGCCGCTTAATACTTTACAGATGGAAAACAACCTATCCGAGACTCCATCTATCTCTCGAACCAACTGGCTTGCGGATTGATTCAACAGGATTAGGAAAAAGGAAAATCATTTTGACGCTGTTTAAGACCTACCTGTTAACTGCCTTAGCGACGATCTTTTGGGGAGCCAACTTCAATCTGGCAAAACCTGTGGTTGCCGAAATGCATCCCTATGTGG